>JAHAWW010000239.1 GCA_018383375.1 Prevotellamassilia sp.
ATTACGACCTGCAGGGACGCCGCCTGGCAGAGCCCGTCAAAGGCATCTGTATCTCGTCTGACGGACAAAAAACGGTGAGGCCGTGAGATAATAACGTGAGACGAAGAGACTAAGAGCGGCGTAGCAAGCCCTAAAAGGGCGCAACATATCAGCCCAGGTCGTCAGGCCTGGGCTGATTATGTAACGGCCCTTTAGGCCTTACGAGTCCGCTCCTATACGGCATTATCTATTGACAAAAAACAAAACCAAACGGCAAACTGCCCCTTGGAAGCGAAGGTTTCGTCGTGGCAGAGTTGCTCGTTCGTCGCAAAAAACGGCCATTCGGCCCTCTGCCACGCCATAAAAAGTGCTAAACAGAACATTAGGTTTCGCTTTTTGGATTTTTAAGCGTAATTTTGCAGGCGGTTTGGTGTGCGCTTTTCGCTCATCGGCCGCCATTTATCCATAAACACGACGCTTCTAACAACAATGACGAAACGCTTTAAAGCCGTCCGAGCCGCTCTCTTGACACTCTGTCTCTTGGCCACGGCGGCCTGCTCCACCGACGACGACATCTCCGTGGACATCTCACAATACAACGACTGCATCATCACGAAAATGACCATGGGCACGATGTTCAGAAACGTGACGAACGCCGACACTACCTATCGCGTGGGCGTCACAGGCTCGCTCTATCCCTTGAGCATCGACCATCGACAAGGCCTCATTTTCAACAACGACTCGCTGCCCGTGGGCACTGACGTGACGAAAGTGGCTTTTTCGGAACTCTCATCATCGGGCTATTTGGCCATACGTTCTCTCTGGACGGGCAACGACACGGCTTTCGTCGCTACCGACTCGACCAACTGCTCCACCGAGAGACTCATCACCGTGACGGCCTACGACGAGGTGTCGAAACGCTCCTATCGCCTGCATATCAACGTGCATCAAGAAGAGGGCGACTCTATGATATGGCAAACCAAAGCCGACGGCAACAGCGACATCGCCTCGTTTGAGGGACGGGTGAAAGCCGTGGGCACACAATGGGGCGTGGCGCTCTATGGACACAAAAACGGCACAGACAAGGTGTTGGCCACCACCGATGGCGGTAAGAACTGGAACGAAAAGGTTCTGCCCGACGGGTTTGACACGCAAAGCGTGTGCCGACAAAAGGATAGCAACACGTGGTGGGCCACAACCGCCGAGGGGTTGATGAAATCGACCAACGGCGAGGACTGGACAAGAGTGGAAGACGCAACGGCACCACAAAAACTGCTCTGTGCCGACCGACACGGACTCACGGCCATCAAAAACGGCGCTATCGCGACCTCCACCGACGGCGGACTCTCATGGAGCGCAGACCCTATGGCCGAGGACACACCACTGCCCACAGACGAACTGCAAGCCGTGGCGCTCTCACACCCCACAGACGACAAACTCGTGGAATTGATGTTGACCGGACGCGACACCAACGGACAAATGGCAGTGTGGCGCCGCACCGTAGACCTCACGGGTGTGAACGTGATGGGATGGTATAAACTGCCTGTCGACGCCTCTTTTGCACTGCCTGTGCTCTCACATATGGCGCTCGACGTTTACGACGATCATGTCATCACAACAGGACTGACGGCCGAAGGCGCTACGGCTCCCATCTATATGAGCCAAGACCAAGGACGCACCTGGAAACTTCAAGGACTGAAACAACCCGGCTCTGCCTACGCCTCGGGTGGACCACAGACGCTTGCTGTGGACGACGGGCAACACATCTGGCTGATTGACCCCATGGCCGGCACGGCTCTCGCGGGACGACACAACAGATTGGGATGGGCCGAGAATAAATAAAGAGAGTCTGAGAGACCAAAAGACAAAAGCGTCCTTACAGGCCGTGCTTAACCGCTTAAACTCTTCGTCTTTTAGTCTCTTCGACTCTTTGTCTCTTAGACTCTTAATCTCACAAATAATCCAAACCACGTGGACCTCAAACGCTATATGAAGCGACTGATTGCCGCTGTTTGTGCCCTGACGGCGTGGACGGCGGCCGTGGCTCAAGACGACGTGACCTACCGCATGGAGGTGGGAGGCGGCTTGGGAGTGGGCAGTCTGCTCTGCGACGTCAACCACAAGGTGACGTCGGGACTGGGCGTGGCCGGTAGCGGATTTGTGAGATTTATCATCAATCCCTATATGGCGGTGAAAACTTCGCTGGGCTACACCAAAGTGAAAGGCAACACCAACGGCGAAGTGAATTTTTACCCCTCCACAGCCACCGAAGGCGTGACCGCCGACAGGCTCAACTACAACTTCAGCGGCGGCGTGACAGACTTGACTGCCGTCTACGAGCTCCACTTCTTGCCCTACGGCTACACAGGGGGCTATCGCGGCCTTAAACGCCTCACACCTTATTTCGCCTTGGGCTTCGGACTGACTTATGGCGACGTGGACAAGGCCGTGACGGTCAATCTGCCCATCGGCATCGGCGTGAAATGGAAAATGGCCGAAAGACTCAACCTCGGCTTGGAATGGACCATGCACCTCACGCCCTCAGACCGACTCGATGGGCTCGAGACACCACGAGGCATCAAAACGGCCGGCTTCAGAAACAAAGACCACTTCGCCACGACTCTCGTGACGCTGAGCTATGACATCTCGCCCAAATGCCCCAACTGCAACCGCGACTGACATCCTACCTCCACAACAAGACGTGCACACCATGACGACCACACACATACCCCGACACATCGCCATCATCATGGACGGCAACGGCCGATGGGCCAAAGCGAAAGGACTGCCCAGAAGCCGCGGACATCAAGAGGGCGTGGAGACAGTGAGACGCATCACGACACTGGCCTCAAACCTCGGCGTGAAATATCTCACTCTCTATACCTTCTCTACCGAAAACTGGAACCGGCCAGCCGATGAAGTGGCAGCGCTTATGGCGCTGATCATCTCGGCCATGGAGGAGGAACTGTTTATGAAAAACAACGTCCGACTGCGCACCATCGGCGACCCCGACAGACTGCCCGAGGACGTGAAAAAGGCTATCTGCGGACTTGAAGACCGCACAGCAGCCAACACGGGTATGACTATGGTCATCGCCCTGAGCTATTCGGCACGATGGGAATTGACCGAGGCCACACGACAAATCGCACAAAAAGTCCAACAAGGTGTCATCGCTCCCGACGACATCAACGAACAAACCATAGCCGAACATCTCGCCACGGCTTTTATGCCCGACCCCGACCTGCTCATACGCACCGGAGGCGAAGTGAGACTGAGCAACTACCTGCTGTGGCAATGTGCCTACACCGAACTCTATTTCTGCGACACCTTCTGGCCCGATTTCGACGAAGAAGACCTCATGAAGGCCATCGAAGCCTACACCGGCAGAGAGCGACGCTTTGGCAAAACAAGCGAACAGGTGGGAACAACGACTACAAACGACAGATAACACAATAAAAAGACTAAGAGACTAAAAGCTACTCTTTGACTCTTTGGCTCATATACAAATCATACACTCTACACTCGCATGATTAAGACGCGCAAACACTGGGCTGCACGATGGCTGGCCTTCTTCATAACACTCACCGCTACTCTCACGGCCACAACGGCAATGGCGCAAAACACCCTGCCCAAGCAGATTAAGCCACAAATCAATTACACTGGCGACCGAACCCGATATGTGTTGGGCGGACTCGTGGTGGAAGGCGTGAGCGGATATGACGAAGATTTGCTCAAAAACATCTCCGGACTCAACGTGGGCAGTGTCTACGACGTGCCGGGTGATGACATCGCCGAAGCCATAAGGAAATATATGGGCCAAAAACTCTTCGCCAACGTGCGCATTGAGGCCGACAGCATCGTGGGCAGCGAAATCTTCTTGCACGTCTATCTCACGGCTCAGCCACGCGTGTCGAGCATCAACTATTCGGGCATCAAAAAAAGTGAGCGCGAAGACCTCGAGCAACGACTCGGTCTGCAAGTGGGCAACCAAATCACACCCAATATGGTAGACCGCGCCGAAATCTACATCAAACGCTATTTTGACGAAAAAGGTTTCAAAAACGCCAAAGTCAACATCACCCAAAAAGAAGACGTGACGTCGCAAAACCGCGTGATGCTGGACATCGATATCGTGAAAAACGAAAAAATCAAGGTGAAACGCATCCACATCAGCGGCGTAGACGAGAAAGAGGCCCGAAAACTCAAAAAGGCCATGAAAAAGACCCACGAGAAATCGCTGGTCAACATTTTCCGCTCAAAAAAGTTTATTCCCGAAAAATATGAAGAAGACAAGGGCTACGTCATCGACAAAATGAATGCCTGGGGCTATCGCGACGCACTCATCACCAGCGACAGCGTGGCCACAGTCGACGACGAGCACGTCGATGTGTATCTCAACCTCTATAAAGGACAAAAATATTATCTGCGCAACGTGGAATGGGTGGGCAACAAAGTCTATCCCTCCGACCTGTTGCAAAACGTGCTGAAAATGAAGCGAGGCGACGTCTACGACCAAAGCCTGCTCAACAAACGACTCCACGAAGACGACGACGCCATCGGCAATATGTATTACAACAACGGCTACGTCTTCTACAACCTCACTCCCGTCGAGGTGAATATCGACGGCGACTCAATCGACCTCGAAATGCGTATCGAGGAAAACAATCAGGCCACCTTCAATCACGTGCGCATTGCCGGTAACGACCGCGTCTATGAAAACGTCATCCGACGCGAACTGCACACCAAACCAGGCGACCTCTTCTCTATGGAGGCCATCAAACGCACCGTCATGGAACTGGCCAACATGAACCAGTTCGACCCCGAAGCCCTACAATCCGAACTCTCCAAGAATATCAAGCCCGACCCCGCCAGCGGAACCGTAGACATCACCTATCCGCTCGTGACCAAAGGCGGCGACCAAGTGGAGCTCTCTGCAGGATGGGGACAAACGGGTATCGTGGGACGAGTGGGCTTGAAGTTTACCAATTTCTCCATTCAAAACCTCTTCGGAAACGGAGCCAAACGAGCCGGCTTCATCCCTCAAGGCGACGGACAGACCCTCTCGCTCAGTGGACAAACCAACGGCACCTACTTCCAAAGCTACTCGCTCTCGTTCCTCGACCCCTGGTTTGGCGGCAAACGACCCACACAGTTCTCTTTCTCTGTCTACTACAGCAAACAGAGCGACATCAACTCCAGCTACTACAACAACTACAATAACATTTATAACTATTACTACGGCTACGGCACCAACTCAAGCTACTACGACTATAGCAACTATTATGAGCCGAACAAATACGTCAAGATGTTCGGTTTCTCCATCGGTTTGGGTAAACGTCTGCGCTGGCCCGACGACTATTTCTCGTTTATGGCCGAACTCTCCTACACCCGCTATATGCTCAAGTCGTGGCAATACTTCCTCATCACCGATGGTAATTGCAACAACATCAATCTCTCGTTCACACTGAGCCGCTCGTCGACAAACGACCCCTTCTTCCCCCGTCGTGGCTCCGAGTTTATGGCCTCCGTCACCCTCACACCGCCCTACTCGCTTTGGGACGGCAAAGACTACAAAAATCTGGCCACCAACTACAACACCGCCTCTTATCAGCGCGAAGCCCAAGAAAAATACCGCTGGATTGAATATCATAAGTGGAAAATGAAATTCCGCACCTTCACAGCCTTGTCCAACGCCAACAAGACTCCGGTGCTCATGACACGTGCCGAATTTGGTATTCTCGGCGCCTACAACCGCCACAAAAAGTCACCGTTTGAGTCTTACTATGTGGGTGGCGATGGCATGTCGGGCTACTCCACGGGATATGCCACCGAGACCATCGGTCTGCGTGGATACGACAACGGTTCGCTCGCCGGCAACAACACTTCAAACGCCTATGCCTACACCCGCATGACGCTCGAGCTGCGCTATCCGATTATGCTCCAGGCCTCAACAAGTATGTATGCGCTGGCATTCGTCGAGGGCGGTAACGCTTGGACCGACGTGAGCAAATTCAATCCCTTCGACATGAAGCGTTCGGCTGGCTTCGGCGTGCGTCTGTTGCTCCCCATGGTGGGCTTGATGGGCATCGACTGGGCCTACGGTTTCCAGAAAACTATCAACGGATACAACGCCGGCGGATCACAGTTCCACTTCATCATCGGTCAAGAATTCTAAAAAACTTCTTCCTCAAAACAAACCAAGACCTAACCCCTTTAATGTATATAGGTATGAAAAAGACATTGCTCACACTCGCCCTGCTGCTCATCACCACAGCCGGCGCCATGGCACAAAAATTTGCCCTCGTCGATATGGAATATATCATGGGTAATATCCCTGCCTACGAAAGAGCCAACGAACAACTCAATCAGACTTCAAAAAAATGGCAGGCCGAGGTCGAAGCGCTCGACAACCAAGCCAAGACGCTCTACAAAAATTATCAAAACGAAGTGGTCTTCCTCAGCGAAGCACAAAAGAAAGAGCGCGAGCAGGCTATCGTAGACAAAGAGAAAGAGGCCTCTGAACTCCGCAAAAAATATTTCGGACCGGAGGGCGAACTCTATAAAAAACGCGTGGCGCTCATCGAACCTATTCAAGACGAAATTTACAACGCCATCAAAGGCATCGCACAGGCCAAAGGCATTCAGCTTGTGCTCGACCGCGCCTCACAAAGTGCAGGCATCATTTTTGCCTCTCCCGCTGCCGACATCAGCAATGAGGTACTGGCCAAGTTGGGCTACACCAATTAAACAAGATACATATACCCAAAAGTTTGCCTTTTTCCCAATCACACAATCACACCGCTGTATCTCTTTGTGTGATAGCCGCTTGCGGTGACTGAAGCGTTCAGTCACGCTCAATCACGGTGAAAGGATACGAAAAAACAAGTTTTTCTTGCTCACCGCTGAACTTACACAAACTTTGCACCTAATCGGTGCAAGTTTGGTTGCATTCAGCATAGCCAAAATGAAAAACTTGCGTCTTTCCTTTTGTCTCTGCCTTCATTTACACTAACTTTCGCCTGTCGGTGCAAGTTTGGCTGCATTCAGCATAGCCAAAATGAAAAACTTGCGTCTTTCCTTTTGTCTCTGCCTTCATTTGCACTAACTTTGCACCCACAAAGACAAGAACATACAACAAGATATCAATAAACTCATTTACAATGTTAAAGAAAATCATCATTGCGATGCTGTTGGTTCTGCCCACAAGCCTCGCCGCTCAAAAGTTCGCTCACTTCGACTACACAGCCCTTATGAACTCGCTCCCCGAAACCAAAAAGGCTCAAGGCGAACTTGAAGCTATGGGCAAGACCTATGCCGACGAACTTCAGAGCATGGAGAAGGAAATCAATGCCAAGATTGAAAAGTTTCAGAACGAAATCAACGACCAGACTCCCGAAAACATCCGCAACCGCCGTGCTCAAGAAATCCAGCAAATGCAAGAGCGCTACCAGCAGGCCGCTCAAGACAATCAGCAGGCTTTCGACGAGGCCAAGATGAAAAAGATGCAGCCTATCGTGCAGAAAGTGATGGACGCCGTCAACAGCGTAGCCAAAGAAGGTAACTATGTCTACATCATCGACAAAAATGCCTCTCAAAGCGTTGGCATCGTCATCAATGAGTCGCTCAGCGAAGACGTAACATCCAAAGTGATGGCCAAACTCGGCATCACGCAGCTCATTCAGCCTGCCGCCGCAGGTGCCGCTGCCACAAAATAATTCTACGGCACAGACAGGGTGCGGCATCCGACACCTTTCTTGCCTCATCTCACAGGGATTGAAGTCCGACCCTTCGGCTTCAATTCCTTTTTATGTTTTTCATAACGCCTACCCTCTTGCGGCGCAAAACACTTCTCAACAATACTATGCGCAGAAGCCTTACAGCTTTTATCGTTTCGCTCGTCTGTCTGCTCCCCACACACGGCCAAGACGCCATCCCCGCCACCGAGTCCTGCTCATGGGCGGCAACCATCGGCAACAAGCTCGACAGCCTCACCCATCTGCCCTTGACGCAACACACACAAATGGGGCTTTACGTCTACGACCTCACAGCCGACAAACCGCTATTCGCCCACAACATACATCAACAACTGCGACCGGCTTCGTGCCAAAAACTCGTCACCGCCATCAGCGCCTTGAAAGTGCTCGGCAGCGATTTCTGCTTCCGCACCACCCTGGCCTACACCGGCACCATTGACGACTCAGTGCTGACGGGCGACATTTGGATAAGCGGTAGCTTCGACCCCCTCTTCAGTCGTTCAGATCTCAATGGTTTTGTCAAGAAACTGACCGATGCCGGCATTCGACGCATAGAAGGCCAAATCAGATTTGACCGCAGTCTGTGCGACACCGTCAAAGCCGGACCGGGCTGGTGTTGGGACGACGACAATCCCCCGCTCACCCCCCTGCTGCTCAATGGCAAAAACACACTCGAGACTTCATGGCTCGACGCCCTCACTCGCTCCGGCATCACGCATCAAAGCGACTTCGCTTATGGCCACCAACCCGCTGAAGCAACTCAGTTGGCCACGGTCTGCCACACCATAGACCAAGTGTTGCTGCCTATGATGAAAGAGAGCAACAACCTCTGCGCCGAAGCCCTCTTTATGCGGTTGGCCGCCCGTTGCGGCAAACCTTATGCCGGTCTCAAAGAGGCCACGAACGAGATAAACAGCGTTTATGCCGAAGCCGGAGTCGACGCCAAAGCCTATGAAATTGCCGACGGCAGCGGACTCTCGCTCTATAACTACACCACGCCCCATTGCATTGTCGCCCTCTTGCGTATGGCCTGGCAAACCCCTCAGCTCCGCCGCCATCTCGTGCCCTCTCTTCCCGTGGCTGCCACCGACGGCACCCTGCGCAAACGCATGAAGGGCACCTTGGCCGACGGCAATGTCAAGGCCAAAACCGGCACTGTCACCGGCGTGTCAACCCTTTCCGGCTATGCCACAGCGCCCAACGGCCACACACTCTGCTTTGCCATTCTCAACCAGGGACTCTATCACACCGCCGATGGGCGACGTTTTCAAGACGCTGTTTGCACGGCATTGACCACGCCATAAGGCCGCGTGACAAACTTTTCGTATTTTTGCAGCATTAACCTTGATTATCTCTTGAGCCACTATTTTCCCATAACCGACCCGACGTGGATTTTCTTCATCGTCTTGAGCATCATCCTCTTTGCGCCGATGGTGTTTGAGCGTCTGCGCGTGCCTGCCATTGTGGGAATGATTTGTGCCGGCATATTGATTGGGCCTCATGGTTTGCATGTGCTCGAACGCGACAGCAGTTTTGAGCTTTTCGGCAAAGTAGGGCTTTACTACATCATGTTTTTGGCTTCGCTCGAGATGAACCTGCAAGACGTTCAGGCCATCAAATGGCGTGCTCTCACCCTCGGTCTGCTCAGTTTTGCCCTGCCCATGCTCATCGGCTACGGGGCCAACACTCTCCTGCTCGGCTATGGGGTGGCGGCTGCCATATTGATGGCGGCGATGTATGCCTCCCACACGCTTGTCACCTACCCCATCGTGATGCGCTACGGTCTGGCTCGCCGTCAAAGTGTGAGCATCGCTGTGGGCGCAACGATTGTGGCCGACACACTCACCCTTCTTGTCCTTGCCGTGGTGGGCGGTATGTTCAAAGAAAACGTTTCGGGCCTTTATTGGGTATGGCTGGTGCTGAAAGTCGTGTTGTTGAGTGCAGTCATCATTGTGACCTTCCCGCGCATGGCCCGTTGGTTTTTCCGTCGCTATGACGAGAGCGTGGCCCAATACATCTTTGTGCTGGCTTTGGTATTCCTCGGTGCGGCCTTGATGGAGATTGTGGGTATGGAAGGCATCCTCGGCGCCTTCTTGGTGGGTATTGTGCTCAACCGCTGCATACCGCCCTCTTCTCCTCTGATGAGCCATGTAGAGTTTGTGGGCAATGCGCTTTTCATTCCCTATTTCCTCATTGGTGTCGGCATGTTGCTCGATGTCAGTGCCTTTGCCCGCCACACCCAGGTGTTTGTCTTGGCTGCCGTAATGATTACTGTGGGCATTTCGAGCAAATGGCTGTCGGCCTATCTCACTCAGCGTCTTTTTGGCATGCCGCGCCGCGAAGGCAACTTGATGTTTGGTTTGACGGGCTCGAGAGCTGCCGCCACGTTGGCGGTGGTGTTGGTGGGCCACGGCATCATCCTGCCCGACGGCTCCCACCTGCTGAGCGAAGACGTGCTCAACGCCACGATGATGTTCATCTTGGTGACCTGTGTGGTGAGTTCGTTCGTCACCTCGACCACTGCCCGTCGCATTGCCGAGAGCCCCACTCCCGAGCGCAACACCAAGCGCAAGGGTAGTGACCGCATCATTGTGGCCCTGTCCAATCCCGAAAACGTGCCGTCGCTCATTGCCGTCGGCTTGATGTTGCGCTCACCGGGTTCGCCCACACCGCTCACGGCGCTCAACGTTGTGCTCGAAGACGACCCGACAGCGCGCGAAGAGGGTCTCAGACAATTGGAACGTGCCGTGAAAATAGCCGCAGCTGCCGGTGTGCGTTTGGTGACACGCAGCCGCTGGTCGGTCAATGTGGTGAGCGGTCTGTCTCACACGATGAAAGAGTTTGAGGCCTCCGACCTCCTTGTGGGCCTCCACCAAAAAGCCAAAATCACGGAGACCTTCTACGGCAAACTCACCACCGACCTCATTCAGGCCGTCGAGGGGCAGATTTTCATCTACCGGCCCGTCGTGCCGCCGGCCACAGTCACCCACATGCACCTCATCATCCCCCGCAAGGCCGAGTTTGAGCCGGGCTTCAACAACTGGGCCATTCGTCTGGGCCTGTTGGCCGGACAAATCCAATGCAAGGTGACGGCCTACAGTGGCCGGGGCACCATGATTTCGCTTCAAGGTGTATGGGACGACAACAACCTCAGCGTCAAGGCCGAACAAACGGTCTACAACGACTGGCACGACTTTATCTCCATTGCCTGCAATGCCCGCCCCGACCATCTTGTGGTTTTTGTGGCCGCACGTCGAGGCACGCTCTCTTACCACAACTATATGAACCAACTGCCCGAACAGATTGAGCAATATTTCTCAGCCCACAACCTTTTGATTGTCTTCCCCTCACAGCCGGCTTCTTCCGGCCCCGCCGCAGCCATCCGTTCAGGCGTTCCCGTCAAAGTCAGAGCTTGACGGCGGTCTGTTTTCCCTCTTATGTTGCTTCAAGCCCCCCACATCTCCACGCCGTCCGGCAACGCCCCGTTGCTGGCCGATGTGATTGTGCCCCTTGCGCTCTCGGGCACGTTCACCTATCTGGTGCCGCCGGCTCTGGCCGGTGAGGTCAGACAGGGCAGCCGTGTGTTGGTGTCGTTTGGGAAAAAGAAACTCTACACCGCCATCGTTTTGCGCCTCCCCGGCACCACACCGCCCGAAGGCGTCGAGCTCAAGCCCATTCTCGAAGTCATCGACGCCGACCCCATCGTGACCGCCGAACAACTCGAACTCTGGCAATGGCTTTCGGCCTACTATATGTGCACCATCGGCGAGGTGATGAAGGCTGCCATGCCGTCGAGCCTCAAACTCGAGAGCGAAACCATGATTGAGGTCTGCCCCGACGCCACAGCCACCGAGCCGCGCGAGGCTGAAATCATCAAGGCGCTGAGTGGCGTGAAAGCTATGCGACTGGCCGACCTCGTGAAGCAATTTGCCGCCGACCGCCGCCCCATCCACGCGCCGCTGCGCCGCCTCATCGACCAAGGGCTCGTCAAAGTGAGTGAGAGCCTGCGACAAAGAGAGAAGATGCCCACCATCACCTATGTGGCCCTGACCGCCGAAGGCGAAAAAGAGACCAACTGTAAAGGCAAAAACCGGGCCGCTCTGCTCGCTCACCTTCAAAAGCTCAAAGCCTCCGGTGCGCCCGACGCCGAGCGGGCCGCTCTCGTCGCCGAGTTGCCCTCAAACGGTGCGACCATTGCGGCGCTGCGCAAAAAAGGGCTCATCTATACATACGACCGGCCGGCCGATGTCGCTGCCGACGACTCTTCCACCGAGGGAGAACTCCCTCAACTGGCCGAAGCACAACTCCGCGCCTTTCACGAAATCTGCGACAGCTGGCAGCGCCACAACGTCTGCCTGCTCCACGGCGTCACCTCGTCGGGAAAAACCGAAATCTACATCCGCCTCATTGCCCGCACACTGGCCGAAGGCAAAAGTGTGCTCTACCTGTTGCCTGAAATTGCGCTCACCACCCAAATCACGTCGCGACTCTCGCGAGTGTTTGGCAAGCGCATGGGACTTTACCACTCCAAGCTCTCCGACACCGCCCGCGCTTCACTATGGCGCCGACAACTCTCGCCCGAGGCTTGTCAACTCATTCTCGGTGCCCGTTCGGCCTTATTTCTCCCCTATCACAACCTCGGTCTCATCATTGTCGACGAGGAGCACGAAACCAGCTTCAAGCAACAAGACCCTGCTCCGCGCTATCACGCCCGCGATGCCGCCATCGTCTTGGCAGCCCGCAGCGGCGCCAAGGTGTTGCTCGGCACGGCCACGCCGTCGGTCGAGTCATACCACAACGCCACCACAGCCGGCAAATATGGTCTTGTGTGTCTGAAAGAGCGCTACGGCGGAGCCACTCTGCCCGACATCATCGTGGAAGACGTGGGCGAACTACGGCGTAAGAAACTGATGAAGACGCCTTTCTCGCCACGCCTCATCGACGACACCCGTGCGGTTCTCGACGGCGGTGGCCAAGCCATCTTCTTCATCAATCGCCGCGGCTATACGCCGGTGATGGAATGCCACACCTGCGGCTGGACACCGCGCTGCGTGGCTTGCGACGTGCCGCTCACCCACCACCGCCAAACGGGCCGACTGGTGTGCCACTATTGCGGCGCCACCTATGCACTCCCCGCTGCCTGTCCTTGTTGCGGCGAGCACGACTTGAGGGGCAAAGGCCAAGGCACCGAAAAGATTGAAGAAGAGGTGAGCCGCTGTTTTCCGCAAGCGCGGCCGGCGCGTATGGACCTCGACACCACGCGTGCCAAGACGGCTCACGAGAAGATTATCGAGGCTTTCAAACATCTCAAGACCAACCTGCTCATTGGCACTCAGATGGTGACCAAAGGGCTCGACTTCGACCATGTGGGCGTGGTGGGTATACTCGATGCCGACGCCCTGCTCAACCGCCCCGACTTCCGCGCCCACGAACGGGCCTTTCAGATGATGAGTCAGGTGGCCGGCCGTGCCGGCCGGCGTGGTGGCAGCCGTGGGCATGTGGTTTTACAGACCAAACAACCGAGCCTGCCTGTGGTGGCACAGATTGTCGGCGGCGACTACGAGAGCATGTTTGCCGGCCAGATTGCCGAGCGTCGCGAATTTCTGTTTCCGCCTTTCTGCCGTCTGATAGTGGTGTGTCTGAAACACCGCTACGAGTCTGCTTGCGAAAAGGCCGCCGAGGCTATGGCCACATTGCTTCGTCCGTCACTGGGCACGGCCGTGTTGGGCCCCGACCGTCCGGCAGTGGGACGTGTGCAATACCAACACATCCGCCGCTTGGTGGTCAAAGTCATCTCTCCCCACACGCCTCAAGGCGTAAAAGCCCTGTTGCTCCACGCTCGCACTCAGTTGATGGAAAGCCCCGAGGGGCGCGGCGTCGCCGTGTTTTTTGACGTCGACCCGATTTGAGGAAATATGGTTTGGGGGTGGAGTTTTTAATATCTTGCATTATGCCGCTCAGACACGGCATAATCTCTTATTAATAGCCCAGATTATTACCGAAAAAAGCCTTGCAAGTTGGGCTGCGGTTCGGCAATTCAAACCACGCGGCACTATGCCTTTTGTCTTTTGCCCGACCACCGTTTTGCATTAACTTTGGGGTGAAGATAGAAGAGGAGGCCCTTAAATGGGCCTTTTTTATTGATATTTAGCGCGTTACGTCCTTAAGGACTGCATTCACCGGCCTTATTCCCGCAACGATTGTCCTTATGGAAGGAATAATTGCAAGCCATCTTGCGCGAATTTCGTGGTTTTTCGATCGAAAAACCACCGGGAGCGTCGCGCTGAAGAGGCGCAAAGAATAAAAATCGAGTTTTTTTGTCAGCACAATCCCCCTTTTTGAACATTTCGGCCGCCACGCCGCCGGCGCCGCAATTGGCCCGACAAGTCCGCACCATGGCCCACCGAGACAGATATGCCCCACCCGCTTTCTGCTCTCCCACTTCTGCCCACACTTTCGCTTGATAGTTAAATTTCTCGCTGTTAAACATAGTTTAACAGTCTGGGGGGGTGATTATTGACCTTTGTTTGTAATTTTGCTGCGTAAAAGTGTGATTTTGCCTCACTTAACGCCTTGCTTAGGGTCCTAACCAACCATTTTTTGTCAAGGCCTAACCAATTTCACAACCCAATAAATAATTAAATAACACAATATGCGAAAATTTTATCTTCTTTTCGCGTTGCTGATAGGAATCAGTAGCGCTACTCATGCGGCCGATTTTATACCGGACCCCAACAAGGTATACATTATGAAGAATGTAGAAAATGGCTATATTCCTATGTTTTGCGTAACCCAATTGAAGTATAGCGGAAGTTATGTCTTGGGGGCTCGCAACAACAAGTTTGACAGCCGCAGTTTCTTTGTCATTGAGGGCAACTCGACTGACGGTTACACCATTCGCCTTAGAGAAGTCACCGAGGAAAACGGAACGCCAGGGACGACAGACCGTTACGCCAGCCTTAAATCCGGCGGAACAAACAACGAGGACCATACCATCCGTACCAAGAGAGTGGCAAACACCGGAGACCTGACCGACAACGAAAAGTGGATTATCACTGAAACGGCAGAAGGTAGCGGAAAATATACCATATCTTCTAAGGCCTTGACAACTACCAACAGCTGGAACATCAGAGGATCTGAATATACTGAGACTGGCATCACAGACAAAGTCAAAGGTGTTGGCACATGGAATAACAATACCAAAATATCCAATCAATGGTATATTTACAGCATTGACGAATGGGAACAAAAGATCATTGAAGAATATGGTTCGATTGATGAAGCTAACTATAACAAGATTGGCTATCCCACTCAGGCTTATTGTGAGCGATTGAACGCATTGAATGCCAATCTTCTGACAGAAACGGGCTATGCTACTCTGAAGACGACTTGGAGTGTGGAAACAGCCAACGCGTTTGGCAATGAGTACAATGATTTGACAACAAGCATTCCTATCAATATGCCAGTGAGCGGCAAGGCTTATAC
>JAHAWW010000240.1 GCA_018383375.1 Prevotellamassilia sp.
GCAGTATCAACCACTATCCTTCATTCGGTCAATAGAAACGTAATCAGCGAACAGAAAGTGCAGGATCGCCAATTGTCGGAACAAGCCGACAGCCTTGCAGCTCGTAATGCAGAACTTAACAGACAAGTATATAATGCAAGTAGTAGTTAAAGGTTGCCAGACGTATTGTCAAGCAATTAAGTGTAATTCTAAAATTGAATAATATGATATAAGAAAATAGAATCTGCCATTGAACACGTTAATGGATTCCACCTACAGCGTGCTAAATGTGCAGACTGTGACTGAAAAGGTTTGTAGATACTATACGCAAACTAAGTAAGTCGCTAATTTCCACTCTTCGATAACAACAGCCTAAGCTGCAGTTGAAGTGTAAGACTCAACTCGGCTAATCAGCAGAAGTTAGTGTAAGACAGTCCAAATGTGCATGTAAAAACTTGCAGTTTGTGTACCAAAAATGCTAAAATCCCTTACACTAAACTTGTAAAATACTGATAATCAAGGCTTGTTAGCCGCCGCCCAGGCAGCAGTCGAAGAATAAGCGACGGAACTTGAAACTAAGCGAGTTAGGCGGAAAGCCCCGAAAATAAAGGGGCTTCCGCCTAACTTCGTAAATGGAGGTTCGTGCATTTCAACACAGAAAATGAGCAGAATGAACGAAAAAGATTTGGAAAAGTTTTGGAAATCCGGACATCATGATTTGGACGTGATTTGGATTGCAAATGAGTGAGATATCAACAAGATACAGATACATAACAAAAAACGATAGGAACACGAATGAAGTCGAGAGCAGAGACAATGCTTGCATTGGCTATGCCGAGACGAATGAGTGAAGAATTAAAATCAACACAGATTGTGGCAACACTGAAAGCATGCGTACAGAAGATGCGCAATGACGGGTTCTTTCCTGTCTATATCAGAGTGACGCACAACCGCACGACACAGTACATCAAGACGGACAAGATGGTAACGAAACGTGAGTTGTCAAGGAGCAAGGAAATCACCGACCCTTTTGTGATGCAGTTCTGCACAGCACTCATTCTTGACTACAACGAGTATAGAGTCAACAAGCAAGTGCATTATTAAGAATAATTTTTATAGAACTCTTTCACTGGGGTTGAGAAATTGAGTTTTTCCCTTGGTCTTCTATTGGTTTTCTTTTGAATTTTGGTAATAAGTGTGTCTGTAATGGTATTGATGTTAGTGCCTTTCGGTATTGAACTTTCTAGATAGAAGTCAGTGGCATGTTCCGTTTAGTCAAGGAAGACGAATGATACGCCCTCCTATGTTTTCGAGGCTGTGTCAAAATAGGCACAGCCTCTTTCGTATAATATGCTGAAAAGCTCAGTTCTCGGTTCTTCTCTGGCTAAAAAATGGGCTGTGTCGTAATATTTATTTTACGACACAGCCCTAATGTTTTGCTAACGTCTGACGGACGTGTGAGATTATTTCACCACGACTTTACGACCACCCACGATATAGATGCCTTGCGGCAGACTGCCGGTGTCACTACCCACCCAGAGGCCGCTCAAAGTATAGATGACTTTGGGATGCGGCGATGAGACGGTGAACGTGTTCAGGCCGGTCACCTCAAGCAGGTGCTCCAAGACGGTTTCATCGACTGGGATGGTAAGGCTGGGTATAAACTGCCAGCAGGAACCTGCGTCGGTTTTGGTCCAGATGCTGAGCGGTGTGTCCACCTTCTGCGGTGCGGCGCAAAGATAGTCTTTCTCGCCGGCAGTGCGGGTCAAGGCAAAGGTGCCATCGCCCAGATCTTCTACGCTCAAAGCCACAGGCTCATCGCTGAACGTACAGGGCACGGTGGCGTCGACGTAGGTAGGTACACAAAGATATTTCCCTGCACCCATATTATAAATGTAGACAGAGTCTTGCACAGCCACCACCATCCATACGGCATCGGCTTGGGTGAAGTCGGGTTGTTCCTTGTAGGTATCAGAAGCCACGACGTGGTCGGCGTCTCCCGTCATTCCGGCCACCCATACATAGCCATTGTTGCCGGCTTGTGAGGCATTGTGTGTGATATAGGCTGTGAAGGTGGGATTGTAAATGGCATAGGTGCTGTCGCGGCTCAAGGCTTCAAGACTGGGAATGGGATTTCCCAAAACGGGGTCAGGCTCAGGAAGCAACGAGGGGTCGATGAGTCCTAAGACGTTGGCGTCGGCCTCGATATTAGGGTTCTCTTTGATTTGCCACAAAGCTCCTGCGTCGTCAGTGTTCCAAATGCTAATGGGATAGGCCAACTGCGGTGCAGCACACATATAGGCGCGTTCCGTGCCAGTGGTGTTGAGCGCAAAACGGCCTTCGCCCAGGTCGGTGATATCAAGTCCGCAAACAGAGTCGGTGAACTGGCAGATTGCGGGATCGGCGTCTTGGCTCGGCGTGATGAGGAATTTGCCGGCACCCATGTTATAGAGATAATATTTGCCTTCAAAGGGCACAATCATCCACGACGAATGGGCCGAGGTGGTGTCGAGCGGAAGCGAATAGCTGGCATCGACCACTTGATGGCTGTTGTCGCCGCTCTGCATATTGGCCGCCCAGACATTGGTGGCCGACTGATTGGGATTGCTCACGGCAAAGGCCGTATAGGTGGGGTTGTAAAGCACATAGGTCTTATCCGTTGACAAATCGGCCAGCGAAGTGATTGAAGCGCCCAAATCTGCCACATCGCCAGGCTCGGGCACGGGTTCAGGTGTAGGTTCAGGAGTAATTGTATCAGGTGCAAAAAAGAGCGTATAAATGGTTTTGCTGTTGGGGTTGGCAGTGAAGTCATCGCCTTTGACGGTGATGGTTAGCGTACCGCTGAGGGCTTGATAGTCGGTCTCTGCCGTGGCGGCTACCCCCTTGATGGCGTAGCTGAGTTTGGCGGCATCATAAGTGGTCGGAGCAAGGTTGTAGCCATTCACGCTTTGGGCTGCAGCGAGGTCTATGCTCCGGCCATCGTAGGTGAGCGACGTGAGTTCGTGGTAATAGATGAAATTGATTTCGTCTATATCCAAATAGTCTCCGGCACTTCCACCGGGTGTGGGATTTGTCGTGAAAGAAGCGAGAAGGTATTGGGTTGCGGTGCGTGCCTTGTCGTAGGTGAACTCGCCGGTGTATTGTACCCAATCTGATGAAGCCGGCACAAGCACCGTGGCCTTGCCCACACGGTTGGCGGTCTGACTGCTGACCTCGGGGTCTTGATAGTCCACATCGCCATCGTGAATGATAAACTGACCGCGTCCGTTGGGACTGCCGCCACTGGTGAAACGGGCGTAGAAGGTGACCGCATCTGGCCGACCGGAAAACTGCAGACTATGTGACGAGTCGCCGCGCTTGGTGTAGTTGTAGTTTGACGCGCTCGAAGGCGTGTAGCTGCCCATGTTGATGATGCCCGTGGTCAAGTTTCCATTGGCTTTGGCAATGCCGTAAACGCTTTTCGACCAGATTTGCACGGCGTGATTAGTGCCGTTGGCGCCGGGCGAGACGTGCTTCGGACTGGGCGACTGGCCTTTCATCGACGAGAGCGAGCCCGTGGCCGAACTGAAAGAGTTCCAACCGTTGCCTGGTTCGCCGTCGGCCGTATATTGTTCAAAGCCCGGGTCGACAAACTGATAGACGCCTTGTGCGGCCGCAAACTGCAAAGAGCAGAGGATAAATGTGAACAGAATAGTTTTTTTCATACAGTATAAAAGTTGTTTATGTCGGGTGGTGACTTGGAGCTGGAGTATTCAGAATTATGTGTGCAAAGTTACAAAATTATCTCATTTTTTCAACAATTAAGCCCCAGCGCTGGTTTCTGAGCGTTGCCTCGCGCGGCACCATTATCGACGAGGAGCCCGGCTCAGCCTCACTCTCACCCCGCGTCATCAGCTTGAGCGTGATAGGCGAAGGTGAAGCCACAGGCATCGAGGAAATAGGCATGGTCAGCCACACCACGGCCAGCGGCCACAGCGGCCTCTACGACCTGCAGGGCCGCCGCCTGAACCACGAACCCGCACACGGCATCTACATCCACAACGGACGCAAAGTGGTGCGCTAAGCAGTATAATCATACCACACAACCCATTCCATCAATGAAGAAAACCTATATTCAACCACGCATCGAGCAGTTCCTCCTCGCCCCCACCTGCATGCTGGCCGCATCGGTGGGCAGCACGTGGTCGCCCGACAAACTGCCCGAAGACTACGATGAAATAGAATTAGACGAGGACAAACGCATACCCGACTAAGCCCCACCACAAAGCACACTGCAAGAGAGAGGGTGCGCCACCGCTTACGTGTGACGCACCCTCTCCTTATTTATATATAATGGGTGTCCGGTAAAACTTTGGATTACATCCGACCTTTTCTCGCCATGACTTATCCTTTCTCAATTACTCCAGAAACAACACACTAAGAGCGTTTACCGGACAGGCGTAGTTCAAAAACGCCATATCCAGCCCGAGCGCAGCCGCGCCGTCACGCTGGTTATGATTTCCGTTGCACGCGCTTTGCGCTCGCTTATCGTCTTGTAGGGGTCAAGATGGTATTTCTTTCTTCTCATTGTTCCGACCACGAGGTCGAAACAGAAGAAATCTACATACCAAGTCTTGCCCGTATGGAGTTGCGGAAGGGTGTAAGGGATAACGTCTGATAGACGGTTTTTTCGGGTTGCTGAAGTGCACATTTTTTTTGACATTCTTCGCGACCAAAAAATCACATTGGTTTTGAAAAACGCCTGTTATACAC
>JAHAWW010000242.1 GCA_018383375.1 Prevotellamassilia sp.
CCGTTACACCACAAATAGATTTCGTAACTTCGCACACTGTTAGCATAAACCGGTAAAAGATTGTTATGACGATTCTCGCGTTTACGATTATTCTCCTTGTCGGGGCTTACCTGGCGGGACTGTTGGGGTCGCTGACGGGATTGGGTGGCGGCGTCGTGGTGATACCGTTGCTCACGCTGGCCTTTGGCGTTGACTTTCACTATGCAGTGGGCGCGGCGCTTGTGGCCTCTATTTCCACTTCAAGCGGTTCGGGCAGTGCCTATGTCAAAGAGGGTATCACCAACATCCGCCTGGGTATGTTTTTGGAAATTGCCACTACCATCGGCGCCGTTTGCGGTGCGGCCGTGGCAATTTGGCTCGACAACAACACCATAGCCATTCTCTATGGCGGAGTGCTCATCCTCACGGCAGCCATGCAGCAGCGGCAGAAGTCCGACCACGACGGCGTGGTGGGCTCGGAGGCGGCACGAAAGCTCAAACTTTTTGGCACTTGGCCTCAAAAAGACGGCTCGTTCAAGAGTTACCAGCTCAAGCATGTGGGCGGCGGTTTCGGTGTGATGTACATTGCCGGCATTCTCTCGGGCATATTGGGCATAGGGTCTGGCGTGTTGAAGGTCATCGCCATGGACGGCATTATGAAAGTGCCTTTCAAGGTGAGCACCACGACGAGTAATTTTATGATGGGCGTGACGGCTTGTGCCTCGGCCGTGGTCTATATTCAGCGTGGCCAGATTGAGCCGGGCATTGCCTGCCCAGTGCTGATTGGCGTGCTGTTTGGCGCCTTGACGGGAGCACGTTTGCTCAAGCGGCTCGATGTGAGGGTACTGCGTCAGATTTTCTGCGTGGCCATTCTGCTTGTGGCCATCAATATGATTTATCAAGGCTTCTCCGGCCAGTTTTGAAAAACAAAAAGACGAAAAGCCTATGAGTCAAAAAGAGACTTATGAGCGGCCAGGTCAGGCCTGCAAGGCCGTGATTAACCGCGCAAACTTTTAGTCTCTTAGTCTCGCAAAAGAAATTATCGCATGAAAACTTCTGAAAAAACCGACATACAGTTGCTCATTGCCCGCACACTGCGTTGGGGAGTGGGCATTGCTTGTGCGCTGGCCGTGGTGGGCGGCGCGATGTATTTGTGGCAACACGGCGGCGAGCCGATGAAAGACTATACCCATTTCCCGGCCGATGCCGAATCGTCCCGAACGGCCTATACCACGCTTGAGGGTATCTTTTCCGGCGTGATGGGGCTCACGGCAGTGGGCTGGATACAGTTGGGCGTGGTCGTGTTGCTCCTCACGCCGATGATGCGTGTGGCCCTTTCGCTGGTCGATTTCGTCAAAGAGCGCGACTGGCTCTATGCGTTCATCACGGCCGTAGTGCTCTCCGTGATCATTGTCAATTCGATTGGCGGGTATTGAGCAAGAAAAAGTGCCCAATATGGTCAAAGGGTAGGGTGTTCAAAATATGTTTTTTGAGCGGCCAAGCACGGCCTGAAGGGCCAGCAAGATCATAGCCCAGGGCAGAGGCGGCGCCTGAGCGACGCCGGCACCCTGGGACTTGTTGTGCGATAATGTTCGCCCTGTAAGGGCAAAAGCATTATTTTCATATTCAATAAATCACACCTTTGCCGTTGACTTCCTCCTCCGCTCTCGCTTGCACTAACGTTCAAGAACTACATGATAAATCTTTTGCCCTTACAGGGCGTATCAATTGGGCCACGTTAACCAAAGGTGCCGGTGCCACTACGTGTCACCTCTGCCCTGGGCTTGGTTCTCGTTGGCCCTTCAGGCCGTGCGAGGCCGCGCAATAATAAGGGCGTAAATAGCCGTGGCTCGAATATGCACTGTGCTCAAAATTGAGATTGGTTTGAGCGGCCCTTCAGGCCTTTCACCCCCCTCACAAAAATAACCAAAAGCGGCGCATCTCCCACAAAAAATGGTGATGCGCCGCTTTCATTTATAGAGGCGTGTGGCTTAGTTCTTGAGCCACTCGTCGTTGTTCCACATACTATTGTGGTTGTCTTTGCCTTTGCGGTTGGTGGTGAAATTGTCGCTCGGAGGTCCTTCTGGGATGTAAGACGAGTCGAGCAAAGGCTGTTCCGTTTCGAGCGTTACGGCTCTGGCCGCGGGACGTTGATATGTCTTTTTCATAAGGCGTAGTCTTATTTGATGAATGTTTTCTTGCCGTTGATGATGTAGAAGCCTGAGGGCAGACCTTCGAGCGACTTGGCGGCAGTGCGTACCAGGCGGCCGCTACCGTCTATCACGGTATAGGTGCCGTTATTGGTCTCGTCGATGGGGCGCAACTGGTCTATGCCGGTGGCCTCGCCGTCTTCACCCACTACGTGCAGGCGTATCTGTGTGGGCTTGGCGTCGGGCACTTGTGCCGATGCGCGGTTTTCAATTCTCAGGAACCAGCGGAAGGCACCCAGTTTGGCGGCGTCAGAGGCGGCTTGGTGGAACGAACCGCCACCGAGGGCATAATAGCCGTTGGTGTACATGTCGCTCACTTGGCTATACGTACCGGTGAAGATATAGCGGTAGTTCCATGAGGTCACGTCGAAGCTGTTGGCCTTGGTAGCATAGAGGGTGACGTCTTCGAGGGTGAAAGTCTTCTCGCCCGTGGTCTTGGCCTTGATGAGGTAAGGCGTGTTGGCTTTGGCCACGGCGTCGCCTTTCAGTTTCACCACTTCGAGTAGGGTCTCGTCCATAGTGCCGTCGTCGTCGGTATCGTTTTGGTGGATGTCGTTGATGCGTGCCATTTCAAAATCCTCGGCGATGTCGGCCACGGGCATGTCGAAGGGCACGTACCAGGCCGTCCATTCCTCGTTGGCGAAGTTGCGGGTATATTCAATCGAAGCCAGTTTGTCGTCCACGTCTTTGACATAGCTTTCGGCCGTGTCGTCGAGCACGAAGGTCTCCAGGCGGATGAGGAAGTCTTTCCAGTTGTCGGCGGCGCGATAGGCTTCGAGTCCGTCCTTGGGCACGATGATGCGGTTGTTGATGCGGCATTCCGCAAAGGCGTTGACGTTGTCCAGTGTGGCCGGAGTGGTGCCTCGGCAAACCACCTTATTCAGCTGTCTGCAACCTTGGAATGCATTTGCGCCGATTTTGGTGAGAGAGGCCGGCAGAATGACTTCTGTCAACTTGTTATAACAGAAAGCATTTTCGCCTATCGTCTGGAGTCCCTCAGGCAGAGAGACTTCCGTCAATTTGCATTTCTGGAAAGCTTCTTTCTCAATGGTTTTCAGCGATGAGGGCATATTGGCTTCAACCAATCTGGTGCAGTTCCAGAACGCATTGCTCTTAATGACTTCTACCGTTGAGGGCAGACTGATGCTTTCGAGTTTATCGCAAAAAACAAAAGCGCCTAACGGGATAATTGTAATGCCTTCTTTCAAAACAGCTGTTTTCAAGGATTCACACCGCTGGAACACAAATGAGGACAATGTGGTGTTTCCGGAGACAGTGATAGATTCAATGCCGGTGTTCTGGAATGCATGATCCTCAATAGTCTCAATGCCTTCAATCGAAACGTCTTTCAGATTGGAACAGTTGGCGAAAGCGTTAGGTTTGATTGTTATCAGACTGTTCGGGAATTCCACGTGTGCAAGGTTGGTCTCATAAACGAAGGCCGAGCTGCCAATAGTCGTAATGCCTTCGGGTATGACAACGTTTGTAAACGTATATTTCTTAACCTCCGCGCCATTTTCTTCTGCAAAAGCATTGGCGCCAATGGCCGTAGCTTTGTAGAGATAGCCGTCAAGCAAGGATCCTCTGGCTTCGGCGGGGATGTTCAGCGTGGTGGGTTGGTCTTCGAGACTGGTCAGACCGCTTACGGTGCAGGTAGTCTCGTCAGCGTTGACGCTAAAGGCCACACCGCCTGCATTGAGTCCGGTGGTGGTGAAGGTGTTTCGAGTCATATCCTTCCACAAGGTGGCATTGCCATAGGCCTCATTGCTCACGCTGCGCACCTTGAGCGTCTTGGTGCCGGGCGAACTGATGGCGTCGGCGGCCGTCTCGGGCACGGCGTGGCTGTAGCAGGTGAAGGCGGCCGTCTCGGCGATGCCGTCGAAGGCCTGTTTGCCCACGCTTGTCACGTAGCTCGGCAGGGAGATGGTGGCCAGGTTCGAGCAGTTCATAAATGTGCTGTCGGCAATGGCGGTGACGCCGTAGGGCACGAGGGCTCCGGTGAATTTACAGCCCATGAAGGCGCCGGCGCCGATTTCCGTCAGGCCGTCGGGCAGTCCGAGCTTGGTCAATACCGTACCGCTGAAGGCTTTGCTGCCAATGGAGGTGACGCCGGCCGGAATGGTGACGGCGGTCAAGCGGCTGCAACCTTCATAGAGGCCGTCAGCAATGGCGGTGAGGCCGTCGGGCAGCGTGGTGCTGGTGAGAAGCCCCATACCGGCAAAGGCTTCTTTGCCAATCGTCTTCACCGTCGAGGGCACTGTCATCGTGGTGACCGTGGCACAGCCCTTGAAGGCATAGGCACCAATGCTTTCAAGTCCCTCTTTGAGGGTGATGACATTGAGGCTTGTACAGCCCTCAAATACGCCCTCGCCGATGTGGCTGATGGCGGCCGGCACATTGATGGTGTTCAAGGAGATGCATTCGTTGAAGGCATAGTCGCCAATGTTGGTGACTGTCTCGGGGATGTCGTAGGTGGTGATGTTGCTGGGCACGGCATAGATGGTGGTCTTGGCCTTGTCGTAGAGCACGTTGGCATCCGTCGTGAAGTTTTGGTTGCCCTCGGCAATGGTCAGGGCGAAACCAGCGTTGGAGCAGCCATAGAAGGCTTTGCGGCCTATGGCAGTCACACTGGCCGGGATGGAGAGGTTCGTCAGACCGGTGCAACCCATAAATGCGCCTTCGCCTATGGTGGTGTAGCCCTCGGGGATGGTGAGGGAGGTGATCACGTACTGGTCTTTGAATACCTCGGCTCCAATGCTGGTTACGTCATAGGAAATGCCGTGGAGCTCGAAGGTGGTAGGCAGCGTGATGGCGCCACTGAGTTCACCATTCACGCCGGTCAGCGTATAGGTGCCGTCTTCGTTTCGGGCGTAGGTGTAGTGACCCGCATCCTGCTCGAGCGGGTTCATCACGGTGAGGTTGTAGTTCTTCCAGTCTGTGGCTGCATAAGCGGCTTTGTCTGCTTCGTTCACATAGACTTTCGTCACGCCGGTCAGCGCGTCTGTGCCGAGCGACGGCGGTGTGGCTTGGCTGCAGACAAGGGTGAGGTTAGAGCAGTTGCCAAAGGCTTTGGCTCCGATGAGCCTCACCGTCGAGGGCACGTTCACTGTCGCATTGCTCTTTTTCGCGCTGAGAAGCAGAGAGGTCTTGGTTTTATTATAAAGGATGTCGTCTTCGGCGGCAAAGACGGCGTTGTTTTCGGCCGCGGTGATGGCAGTGATGTCCGTGCAGGCATTAAAGATGGTGTAGTTTACGTAGCTGATGCCGGCGGTGAGGTGGAGGGTGGTGAGTTTCGACCCTCTGAAGGCTTGGCTGTCGATGGTGGTGAGCGACGCCGGGAAATCAATCGTTGTGGCGTGTGCCGGCACCGCATAGAGTGTGGTCAGACCTTTGTCGTAGAGTGCGCCGGCCTGTGAGGCATAGTTGGGGTTTTCGGCGGCGACGATGATGGCGAAGGCCTCGTTGCTGCAGCCGGCAAAGGCGCCTGCGCCTATCGTCGTGATGGCGGCCGGAATGGTAACGGTGGTCAGGCTGCTGTTGTCTTGACAGAAGTTTGCGGCAATGCCGGTGACCTCATAGGTGCAGATATCTTCATTGGTGAGGCTGCCGGGCACGCTCCATTCACCGCTTGGAGCCTCAGAGGCGAAGCCGGTGATGGTATAGGTCTTGTCTTCGTTGCGGGTCAAGGTCAAGCCCTCTGCCTGCAAATTGGCAGGATAGATGGTTTGAATGAGGCTGGCATAATCGCTCCACTGCAAGTCGTAGGTCGATCTAAGCGTTTCGTCTACATAGATACCCTTTACGCGGCTAAATGGCGTAGAGCCGAGCGTAGGCGGTGTAGTCAGTGCGCTGGTGAGGTTGAGCGGATGGGTCTCTTTGCTGCCGGGGAAGGCGTTGTCGCCAATGGCCATAAGGCTTTCGGGGAGTGCAAACAGACTTCCTTGGCCCTGCGGATAGAGCAGGAGTGTGGTTTTCTCCTTGTTGTAGAGCACGCCGTTAAGGCTACTGTAATTTGTATTGTCCTCGTCTACATTGACGGTTGCCAGAGTCAGATCACTCAAAGCCGTGACATCAATCGTCTCGATGCCGGCACCGATGTTGACCGTCTGGGCCACGCTGCCATTCAAGGCATTGGCTGCAATGCCGGTCACTTTTACATCGTAATCCGTCAGTTTGTTGGGGATGGTAAGTTCTGTGGCGGTGTTGCCCTCGGCCACGCCCGACAAATGATAGGGCGTACCTATATAATAGGGCGCATCCTCGCCTGCCGTGCTGGTATAGACCAATCCGTCTTTTGTGATGGATTGTGTGGGCAAACGATATACGCCGCCGCAATAGTGATATTTTGAATCGTCTGTTTTAAATTCTTCTTCGGTATAATAGGTGCTCTTAAATTTGGCGTAGGCTTCATCTGTTTTTACGAATACCTTCAAATTTTTTGCGGCCATAAATATGTTTTCTATGCCGCTTACGTCTTGTTGTTCGAAAACAATATAGCCCTCGGCCTCAACCCAAAATGCACTATTTGCTTCGGTAATGGTTCCTGGTACATAGATATATATGGAATCGCCGTTCAGAAGGGACGTCGAGTTTGTGCGAGTCTGGAAAGAACTTTCTACAAGTTTTGTGACGCTCGCTGGAATGGTATAATTTTTTAACGCCTGGAGATTGGTGTATTGATAAAAAACAGTGCCGTCTTTACTCAACAAAGCCTTATGCTCTTTATCTACCTTGAAATTGGCGTTGTTCTCATCGACTGTGATGCTTTCAAGCTTTCTCGTGGCAAAAACTTGACCTTTGTCAATAAACTTGACACTTGCCGGTATATGGAAAGAAGTGATGTTTGTCCCGTAAAAGCACTGAAAATATAGCGACTGCAGTGTTTCAGGGAGTGAGAGTGTACCCTCGATTGGGCAGTTTTCAAAGGCGTATGCTCCAATCTCTACCAATTCTGAAGACTGACTGGTGGTGGTAAAGCTTATTGAAGTGAGGCCGCTACGGGAGAAAGCGTCTCTTCCAATTTTTTGTATCGAATAGGGAAGCTCGAGTGTCTTAATTTGCTTAATATTCGCAAATGCTTTATCTTGGACTTCCGTCACCTTATAAACAACTCCGTTGTAGACGGCAGTTACTTGAATAGTAAGATCTTGATCCGTCGTCGGTTTAGTCACAAAACCTAATGCAGCACAAGTTTTTTTGTCTTCTTCGGTGAGTACCTTATACTTTATATTGCCGTAGATGAATTCATCGCCGACTTCGGCGCGTGCTCCAGTGAAGCCCAATAAAACGATCAGGCTCACAAGAAATCTTAATACGGGGGGGTGATTAGACATAATTTTATTGATTTAAGTTTATATTTTCGTTCGGGAGTGGTGATACCGCGGCACGATGTCAATGGTCCGTTGCCGCCTATTTTTTGCAAAGATAGTGCAAGGTGAGTGCAATAAGCTTGCTTAGATTGCCGAACCGCCGCCTATCTTCTGCAAAGATAGTGCAAGGTGAGTGCAATAAGCTTGCTTAGATTGCCGAACCGCCGCCTATCTTCTGCAAAGATAGCAAATCTCAACAATTCATTGCTTTTTAG
>JAHAWW010000243.1 GCA_018383375.1 Prevotellamassilia sp.
ATATTGCCGGCCACCACGATGGAGAAGTATCTCTCATGCACCCTGTTTGCCTTTTTGAATTGGTTTGTGGCCCTCAATCTGGCCGTGGTTTGTGCCGACCTCACCCGTTTGGCTTTATTCCCCTTGATGGGGCATGGTTTTGAGAGCATCTTGCCTTCGTTTTATTCGGCTCCGTATGATTTTGTGAACTTAGTCTTAGCGGCTACCGAGGGTGAGCTCATAGATTTCCCCGTTCAGATTGTCTCTGTAACGATTGTGGTCAGCGTGTTTGCGATGGTATTTTTTATTCTGGTGAGCGCTGCCTTCCGTCGCTATGCCATCTTTATCGGTTTGCTGTTGCTTCAGGGCTTGCAAATGCTGGTGGGTATGCCGTTGAGGGCCTTGTTTGGCAATACCGAGACGGTTTTGACGATTTGGATTGTTCTCTATTCTTTACTGACTTTTGTCGTCCTTTGGTGGAGCTACCGTATGTTTAGCCGCATCGAAGTAATCAGACATAAATTTCTTCCCCTATGATATTCAAAGATGGTCTTCCCATATTCCAACAAATAGCCGACCGCCTGTCCGACGAAATTCTCGCCGGCGAGTATGCTGCCGACGAGCGTGTGCCGGGAGTGAGAGACTATGCGGCCTTGGTCGAGGTCAACGCCGCCACGGTGGTCAAGGCCTACGAGGTTCTCTCCGGCCATGGCATCATTGCCAGCCGCCGCGGCATGGGCTATTTTGTGACGCCCGAGGCTCGCGACCTCATCTTGCGCCATCGGCGTGAGGTGTTCTACAACGAAACCCTGCCCGACCTTTTCCGGCAAATGCGCGACCTCGGTCTCACGCCCGACGACATCAAGGCCGAATGGACGGCCCTTCAAAGCTAAAACAATTCACAATTCAATCTCATAAATGATGAAAACAAAACTATGCATTCTCTTGCTGCTCTGCCCGTTGATGGCTGCAGCTCAATTCAAAGGCCGCGTGGTCGACGAAGCCGGCCAGCCTGTGCCCTATGCCAACGCCGCTCTGCTCTCGGCCCGAGACAGTGCGTTGCGCAGTGTGGTCGTGGCCGAAGCCGACGGACGTTTTTCGCTGCCCGTCAAGCCCGACGCCGGTCTGCTGCGGCTTTCGGGTTTGGGCTATCAAACCACCTTCGTCAAGGTTTCGGCCGCCAAGACCGCCCTGGGCGACCTTTGCCTGAAGGCCGACGGCTTGATGCTCTCTGAGGCTGTGGTGACGGCCAAGCGTCCTGTGGCCAAGATGACGGGCGAAGGCCTTGAGACCACCGTGAGCGGCACGACGCTCGAGAAAGCCGGCACGGCCGAAGACCTTTTGCAGAAGATACCCGGTGTGGTGAAGAAAGACGACAAGATTGAGGTGTTGGGTCGTGGCAATCCCATCATCTACGTCAACGGCCGGCAGGTGCGCGACAACAGCGAGCTGCAGCGTCTCAACTCCGACGAAATCAAGAGTGTCGAGGTCATCACGTCGCCGGGAGCGCGCTACGACGCCTCGGTGAGCTCGGTGGTGCGCATCCGCACGGTGCGCCGCAAGGGCGAAGGTTTTGGTGTGGACGCTTTGGCCAATTACAGTCAGGGCAAAAGCGCTTCTGCACACGGCCAACTCAATCTGACCTATCGCAAAAACAGTCTGGAGTGGTTTTTCAACTCAGACTACAGCGACTACAAGGTCAAGATATGGCAATCGAACGACCAAATCACCCAAGTGGACACGCTCTGGTCGCTGCCTTTCACGGGCAATACGACGATGAGAATGAAGACCTACACCCTGGGCACGGGCTTCAACTACGACATCGCCCCGGGCCACAGTCTGGGTCTGCGCTACGACTTCAGCCATACCTTCCACAACCACTCCAGCAGCAGCCTGCTCAGCCAGATCAAGGCCAACGGAGAATACTATGACGAGCTGGCCAGCGAGGTGACCGCTCGCGAAGACAAAGACCCGACCCACATGGTCAATGCCTACTACGTGGGCAAAATAGGCCGCGGCGAACTCTCTGTCAACGCCGACTTCTATGCCGACGGCGAGACCAATCATCAGCGCACGTTTGAGTTGAGCACCAAGGACGAACCGCGCAACGTGCCGTCCACCGAGTTCATCCGCAACCGCCTGGTGGCCGGCAAGGCCGACTATAAACTGCCCGTTTGGGGCGGCAGTCTCACCTTTGGCGGCCAATACACCCACACCGACCGCCACGACGACTATCTCATCCCCATCAACAACTGGGGCGTGGCCACCTCTCGCTCGCAACTCAAGGAGCAAAACGCCGCCGGCTTTGTGGAATATTCGAAATATGTGCCTAAGGTGGGTATGGTCACGGCCGGCGTGCGCTATGAGCACATTGACTTCGACTACTACAGCGGTGGCGTGCGACAGCCCGAACAAAGCCGTGTATTCGACAATGTCTTCCCCAACCTCTCTCTGGCCACTATGCTGGGCAAGATGCAGTTTATGGCAGCCTATTCGGCCAAGACGATGCGTCCCAGCTATTTCCAACTGTCCAACAATGTGACCTATGCCAACCGATTCTTGCTACTGACGGGTAATCCCTCACTCGCCCCCACCATTGCCCACGACTTGACGCTGACGGGCGTGTGGAAGTTCTTGCAAGGCTCAGTGTCGTTTAAGCACAACAAAGACGGCATCATATTTTGGGGAATTTCGCTTCCCGAGCGACCGGCCACTACGAAAATCACCCACATCAACAAGTCTTATTCAGAGATGCAGTATATGCTCACTGCCGCGCCGAAGTTTGGCCTGTGGCAACCCAGTGTGACGGGTGTGTTGATGCAGTCTTGGGTAGAGATGCCTGCTTTCGGCTCTGAGCGCAAGTTCAACAATCCGCTCTTCGTGGGTGTGTGGAACAACGCCTTCACCCTGCCCGGCGGCTTCACCTTCAACCTCGACTATCGCTATCAAAGCCCCGGCAACTACCAAAACGTTTACCTCAGCAAAAACGTACACTACCTCGGCGTGGCGCTGTCGAAGAGTTTCTTCAAAGACGCACTCACCATCACGGCCAAGGGCAACGACCTCTTCCACTCGGCTGAGCGCGTGAACATCTTTATGGAAAACTCGCGCATGATTAACTATTTCAAAGCCGACTCACGCCGCTTTGAGCTCACCCTGCGCTACAAGTTCAACACCTCGCGCAGCAAATACCGCGGCCAGAGCGCTGCCGGCAGCGAAATAGACCGTTTCTCAAACAACAAACAGAAATAATGCCCTGTTTTTCAATTCATAATCGTTAGTAAGCATTAAGTGAAGCGCGCCCGGTCTGTGTTGTCAAAAAACACAAGCCGGGCGCTTGTCGTCAAGGGTGGCAAGGTGTTTAAAAACGGCGGTGAAGTGTGACGAAATAAAAAGAATTTTCTTCGCTTTATTTTGAAAGGCCGGCTCACCGACAAATTATCTCGGCCGATAGGGCGTTTTTTTGCCGAAATAGTCACAAAATCCGGCAGATTGCGACAAAAAAGAGACGCGAATAAGGAGAGAAATCACCGGCATAAGGACAGTTTTTCGTCTCCTTATGGCCGCAAACCACTGAAAACGAGAAAAAGAGGCGCAAGCGGCACCTCTTTCTGCTTCTCTACGTCAAAGATAAGCCCGTCGGCTGGAAAAGAAAAAGACAAAAAAACGGCCAAGGCAAATGATTTGGCTTAAATTTGCAGACAAGAGGCCACGCGGCGTTTCCTTTTGACTGAAGGAGACGGCAAGACGGCCTTTTCAATGCCACAAACCACCGCCATGACACACCGTCTTTTTATTTTCAACCCCGACCACGAAGAGGCTTTGGCCGAAGGCTCACCAACGGGCAACCCCGGCAAGGCGGCCAGGATGATGGCCGCCAACGCTTGGTCGCTACCGGGCTTGTTGGCCGAAAAAGGCGACTATGTGGTCTGCCCCGCGAAGGCAGTGTTCAGAGAACGGGCACACAATGGCCTTGGTCTCAAAACGACCGACCTGACGACCGGCGTGTGGGACGACATTGGCGAAATTTGTCCGTGGGGATGGGATGGCCGGCTCGTCAAACAGCTCTCTCGACTGGGCGCACCACAGCGATTGTTGCCCAACGAAGAGGCCATCGACCGGTTGCGCCGTCTGTCGAGCCGGCAGACAGTGGGCACGGTGCTGGAGCGCCTCAAGGCCGACGTGCCGGAGGTGTGTGGAGAGTCGCTGTGGTGCACCACCTTCGACGAGGTGGTCGCGGCACTGGCCGACATAGACGGGCAAGCTGTGGCCAAAGTGCCGTGGTCGTGTAGCGGCCGAGGCGTGTTCAGAGTGAACCGCCATCCCGACAAGGCTCAATCGGCCCGCATCGGCCGCATCCTGGAGCGGCAAGGCGGCATCGAAATCCAACCGTTTTATTGTGCATGTCTGAACTTCGCCATGGAGTTTGAGTTGCGCCAAGGCCGAGCAGACTATCTCGGCATGTCGGTGTTCTCGTCGTTGCCGGGCGGCCAATACAGCGGTTCACTGGTGGCCCCGGAAAGCCGGTTGAGGGCATTGTTTCCGCCGACGGTGGTCCCTACAGCCGAGCGGGTGAAAGCTGCGTTGCTCTCCCTTCTCCCCACCCTGCTCTGCGGCATCCCCGACGGGCCACTGGGCATAGACATGATGGTGTGTGAGACCGCCGACGGGGAGTTTCGCCTCAATCCCTGCATCGAGCTGAACCTGCGCCGCACCATGGGCCATGTGGCCATCGCCCTGACCGACCGTCTCGGCACCAAGGGGCTGGGACTGTTCTCGTTCAAGCACATTTCGGCCCTGACGACAGATGACGGCAATCTCACGCCTGAGGCCACAGACTTTGCCGCAGTGTGGACAAAATTGCAGACCGAGAGGGAATGTTGGTGGTATGCGTAAAAAAACGTATTTTTGCGTCATAAACTTGTGGCACGACACCGTTTCACCACAAAAGGGGACTTTCCCGCTCTTGTGCCAGCCTTGAAGTCTCTCAACAAGCCCGACGGCACATCACTGCATTCAAACAAATATCAACCATATCACTTATGAAAAAACTTCTCACCCTCGTACTCCTCATCGTCACCTCGTGGAGCGTGGCCAGTGCACAATTCGAACAAGGAACGAAATATGTGGGAGCCTCGGCTTCCGGCTTCGGCCTTTCATACAGTTCTAACGAAAAGTTCCGCCTTGGGCTCGACGCCACTGCCGGCTATTTCATCGCCGACTGCCTCATGCTGCAAGCCACTGCCGGCTATGAGCACAAACAACACCTCGACGACGTGCGCATTGGGGCCGGAGCACGTTATTATTTCGACAACTGCGGCATTTATCTTGGCGCAGGAGCCGAATTCAACCACTTCACCAAAAACAACAACGACTTGATGATTCCGCTCACAGTGGGCTACGCTTATTTCATCAACCAATATCTCACCATCGAGCCTTCAGTCTACTATAAAATGAGTCTGCACGACTTCGGCGGTAACAGCACCTTCGGCGTAAGCATCGGATTGGGCTTCTATTTCTAACCACAGGCGCGCTGAAAACCCTCAGACACACTATGCATTCCTCTCACACTGAAATTGCCACCCTCGGCGAGTTTGGCCTCATTGACCACCTCACCGAGGGTATTGACTTGAAAAACGCCGAAACGCTCAAAGGCGTTGGCGACGACTGCGCCGTGATGGACTACAACGGCACGGGAAAACGAGTGCTGGTCACGACCGATATGCTCATGGAGGGCATCCACTTCGACTTGATTTACACGCCACTGAAACACTTGGGCTATAAAGCGGCTCAAGTGAACTTCTCTGACGTCTATGCCATGAACGGCCGCCCCAAACAATTGCTGGTGAGCGTGGCCGTGGGCCGACGCATGTCGGTGGAGGCTATGGAAGAACTCTATGCCGGACTGCGACTGGCCTGCGACATGCACGGCGTGGACCTCGTGGGCGGAGACACCACATCGTCGCTCACCGGACTGGCCATCAGCATCACCTGCATCGGCGAAGCCGACAACGAGGACATTGTCTATCGCAACGGAGCCAAAGACACCGACCTAATCTGCGTGAGCGGTAATCTCGGCGCCGCCTATATGGGCCTGCAAATCATGGAACGCGAAAAGGCCGTGTTTGAATCGCAACAAGGCAAAGCCGGCGAGACGGCCCAACCGGAATTTGCCGGACGGGAATATCTCTTGGAACGACTGCTCAAACCCGAAGCCCGACGCGACATCATCGAGAACCTGGCCAAAGCCGGCATCAAGCCGACGGCCATGATGGACATCAGCGACGGACTCTCGTCGGAACTGCATCACATCTGCCGACAGTCTGGCACCGGATGCCGCATCTATGAAGAACGCATCCCACTGGACTATCAGACAGCCGTGGCAGCCGAAGAGTTCAACCTCAACGTAACAACTTGTGCACTCAACGGCGGAGACGACTACGAACTGCTCTTCACCGTGCCGCTCACCCAACACGAGGCCGTGAGCCAAATCGACGACGTCAAGGTCATCGGGCACATCACAAAGCCCGAACTTGGACTGGCGCTGATTGCACGCGACGGCGGCGAGTTTGAACTGAAAGCTCAGGGTTGGAACCCGTTGGCAGAACAGACTTCGTCTGAGCAATAAGACGGCATCTTTGCCGACACCGCTTCAAAACAATATCGGCGGCGTGACGGATACCTATTCAGTATCCCTCACGCCGCCGAATGTTTTTATGGCTATTGCTGCTTAAAAGCTCAGACGTATATCACAGCCAAAACGACGGGGCTGGCCGATTTGTGCAAAACGATGGCCCATACTCTCAAACGAGAAGGCTTCGTAATGTGAGGCGGTCAGATTGCGGCCCCAAAACGACACGCTCACGCCACCGGCCAACTCCAAATTGAGCTGAGCGCCAAGAGTGGCATAAAAAGGTTGGCTGTATTCATTGGCCTCGTCCCAATAAAAGTTGCCGGCGCCTTGAACATTGGCATCAAAGCCCACGGCCTTGAACAAACTATGGGCCAAAGGCTGACGGAAAGCCACCGAAGCGCCCAGGGTGTGAGACGGGGCATAGGGCACACGATTGTCGGTGTAGTCTATGATTTGGCCGTCGCGCTCGCCCACATAATAGTCTGTAAACACAGAGTGGGCATAGCCATAGGCGGCATTGAGCGTCAGACGATTGTCCAAGAGATGGGCACGCACGGCCAACTCGGCGCCACAACTGCGACCACCGGCGGCATTGACCATCTCACGGCCCAAACCACTCTCGGCAAAACGCGACACCTGCAGGTCTTTGGTTTTCATATAAAAGAAGGTGTAGTCGACAAGCAACGCGCCGGAAAAGAATTTGAGATGACCGCCCAACTCATAGTTCCACGACTGCTCAGGCTTGTAGCGCAAATAGGCCACATCGGGCTCGGCCGGTATTTGAGGGTCGAGCGTGGCCGTGAGACCGGCAATGGCGCCCTGCTTGGCGGCTTCGGGCAAAGGCATGGCGTTGATGGTGGCAATGCTGTAGTCTTTGACGCCCAACATCATGTTGCGACGCAACTGGGTCTGAGCCAAATCAGAATAGCTCTGCACATTGTAACCGCCTGAACGGAAACCCTTCGAAACAGCCAAATAGACATTGCCACGACCACTGCGATGGTTGTATTGCAAAGCCAACTTGGGCAACACCTGCCAATTGTCGTTCTTCAACTCTCCCACCATCGAAGGGTCGGCCGTAAGATTGGCATCGACGCGAAAAGACGGCATGGCAAATCTATAGTTCATATCGCCCGCAGACGAAGCGTTGAGGTCGAGACTCTGGTGACTATAGTCAAAACGGATGCCCGCCGTGGCAGACAGACCGGCACCTAAGTCAAACGTGGACTGATGAAAAAACGCCGTCCCCAAAGAGGGCGTGTTGAGACTGGCATCAAAGGTCAACTCATCTACCGTGAAAGCCAACGACATAGGGGGCCGCTGCGGCAAAACAGAGGCAAAACGGGCATTGAGCATTCCCACACCATCGGCATAAAAGCTCACAGGGCAGCCCGTGTGAAGGTCTTGATACATAAAGAAAAGCCCGGAAGTGGAATTCCAGCGACGATGAAGCGGTGTCTTAAACGTGAACTCTTGGGTCAAAGTGTTGAGACGCTGCTTTTGCGTGAGCGAAAACACATCGGCCGCCGAGAAGTCTTGGTCCATAAAAAAACGGTCGCGCAGATGTTGCCAAGAGGTTACGGAAGCAACCGTATAGCCGCGGTGATTAAACTCGGCCGTGAAACCTGAAGTGAGCAACTCACGGCGATAATTGCTCTGGCGATTTTGTGTAATCTGATAATAGCCTTGGGCTTGGTTGTCGCCGCTGACGAGGTAATAAGGACAAGCGTCTTCGTCGCTGTATTCATAGGCCAAAGAGAAGTCAAGACGCCACTGGTCTGACGGACGCGCAGCTAAACGCAACTTGCCGCCGCCCGCCTCCGAGGCATCGGCTTTGCGGCCAGTCAGACTGTTGCGGAAGAAGCCATTGTCACCTTCGTAAAAGCCGCCGAGAGAGAGGGCCAAACGGTCGGACGGATGCAAATAGGTCACGGCCTTGACCGACCGACCAGCATTGCGACCGGAAAAAGACAACTCGGCATCTGTTCCCTTGCCCTTGAAGGGGTCTGTAGTGTAAACTCTCACCAAACCGGCCATCGAACCGGGACCATAAAGCGTGCCCTGCGAACCACGCAACACGTCGACACGACTCACGTCGAGAAACGAAAAATCATAAGCCGCACCATGCATAAAAGGCACATTGTCCACATAGAGTGCCACGGCCGGCGAGTTGATGCGCGAACCGACACCACGGATGTAGGCGGCAGCGGTGTAGCGCGAACCATAATCGGGCATAAAAAAGTTGGGTGCCACGGCCGATACACCTTTAATGTCTGACGAACCGGCCAAGGTCAATGCCTTGGCATCCAACACCGACGCAGAAACAGGCTGGCGTCGAAAAGATGAAGTCTCCTTGGGCGATGTCACCACGACAACCTCTTCGATGTCGTAATTGCGCAACGTGTCGGCCGGAATGGCATAGGCGCTGCCTGTGACGGCAGAAAAAAGCAGAATGCTACTTTGAAGTCTAAATGTCATAAATGGTCGTTTCTTAAAATTTCAAATGCAAAATTAACGGCTTAACACGATTTTAACAATCCCAATTTTTGGGTAACAATGCCGGCAAAAACGACGACTTCGGCAATAAACTCACCTATTTGAAAAAACAATCCCCGACAAAGATTGCCTTGCCGGGGATTTTGCTGGCCACATAGGTGGACCTTATTTCATATACTTTCTTCCATTTTTGATATAAACACCTTTTATTGAGGTGGTCGCAGCGTGAACTCTTCGACCATCAAGAAGGTAGATGGTGGCATCAGGGCTTTGATTGTACGCAGCCGAAATGCCGGTGACGCCGGGAGCGCGGAGAGTGAGCGACGAGGGAGAAGCGTCGGAAGACGGTATAGCCAAGAAGGCTTTATGACTCCCGGGCGGATAGTTGATGGCTGCACCATCTGCAGCTGCATAACAAAAGCCGTAGTCAGTGCCACTCTGATTGTATGACAAAATATAATATTTCACGCCTTCGCCATCCACATAAGTTTTACCATCTCTATCGACGGCATTGCCACCGTGAAGCAAGTTACCCTCTGGAGCCACATCTGAAGTGCCAACGAGTTGCAACTGATAATCGCCTTGATTGCCATAAAGCAAAACCGGCGTTAACGGAGGAACCACCATGCCGGCGGTATAGCGGTAATCCACTTGTGCCTCGCCGTTGCTGGCTCCTGTGATAATGCCGCCAGTCAGATACTCGGGCATCACAAAAGCTTGTTTGAGCCAAAGCGTCGAGAACTTTGTCTGTGGCATAGTAAACTGAAATGGAGTGGTGTTCCATTGTACAATAATGCTGGTGAGGTTGGAATAGCCGGAAGTATTTCTAAGTCCCCAATAGGCATAATCGTCATTGAAGTCAATGGTATATTGACCGCGCGCACTCACAGTAAGTGACTTCACTAACGAACCGCTTGTACTCGTACTCCATAAGTCGGCCGAAGTGCTATAAGAAGTGTTCGAACCATAAACTTCGAGAACAATTTGATTTTTGGGACTGGCAGACCTAACATTGAGAGTCACAGACTTAACCTTAGTGCCACCTGACTGAACGCAACCAATTCCTCTCGGAGAGTCCGATTTGAAAAGAATCAAATCATCAGATGATATAGTAGTTTTCGAAGCATTGCCTTGATAAACCGCATCTGAATAAGAGACAACATTGGCAAAATCTACAGAAGATGTCGAAGACGTTAAACGGTCAATGGTAATGGTGTCACAAACTGGCTGATAGTTTTCTACAATATTAGTTTGTGCTTGAGTAGATGATACGAGACCAAAC
>JAHAWW010000032.1 GCA_018383375.1 Prevotellamassilia sp.
ATGCGCAACTTCCAGCGCGGCCTCGTAGACGACGGCATGCGTCTGAAAGCCTGGCCAATGAAAAAGATAATGGACGTGGACCACGCCGAAGACATTGTCAAGGCCGAACAATTCTTGAACGAAGCATGAGGATATTGGGAATAGGCCGGTCGCCGCGCTTTTCGCCCAACTCTGAGGCACGCGACGCCGCCATACTGCAAGCCGTGGCAGAGAGGCTTAGACAAAAAGGCCATCACGTGGCCACCGTCTGCGAAGACGATGCCTTGCCGACAGACTTCGACGCCGCCTTCTGTATGGCACGCCACACCGATAAGCTCCAACGTCTGGCCTTGATGGAGGAAGAAGGCTTACCCATCATCAATTCGCCCTATGCCCTGCTTTCAGGCAGCCGCCGACATCTCACAGAACGTTTCGTGGCAGCCGCTCTGCCTGTCGTAGCGAATGTGAGTTTAGACACCGTCAAAACCAACGCCGGTGTAGCCTATTGGCTCAAGCGCGGCGATGCGTGTGCACAGCAAGCCACCGACGTGCAGTTTGCGGCCAGCGGCGACGAGGTGGCCGACAAGCTGGCGCACTTCAAGGCGCGCGGCATTGACGACGTGCTCATCTTCCCTCACGTGGCCGGCGACTTGGTCAAATTTTATGGTGTGGAAGGCACAACCTTTTTTCATCACTACTACCCCACTGCCGGTCCCTCGTTCAGCAAATTCGGGCTGGAGAGTCATAATGGCGCCCCCACGGGTTATGCTTTTGATGCCTCGCGTCTCAAAGCCGTGGCCGACGAGGCCGCTCGCCAGAGCGGCCTGACCGTGTATGGCGGCGACTGTATCATCGACAGCGAAGGCCGGGCCTGGATTATCGATTTCAACGACTGGCCCAGTTTTTCCCGTTGCTGTGCCGAGGCCGCCGAGGCCATAGCCCAACGCATTTTGGGCGAGACTCAGTCAAACGATTGAGCGGCCATCATTCTTTTGTCAACATTTCGCTACTTTTTTATGGCAGAAAACAAAAAACTCGCCGCCACCTTCAAGTCGATGGACACCGAAGAGTGGCTCGACATTCACTTCACGCGCCCACTGGGTCTATTGTGGGCCAATTTCTTCAATGCCTTCGGCGTTCACCCCAACGTGGTGACCATTTTGTCTATCTTTCTGGGGTTGGCCGCCGGCATTATGTTTTATTTTGAAGGCCTCACCTACAGTCTCATTGGCATCGGCCTGCTTGTATGGGCCAATCTCTACGACAGTTGTGACGGCCAGTTGGCCCGCATGACCGGCAAAAAGACACGCTGGGGCAGAATACTCGACGGTTTTGCCGGCGACGTGTGGTTTTTTGCCATCTACGCCGCCATCTGTCTTAGGCTTATGCCCGTGTGGGGCATTTGGATATGGCTGCTCTGCGCTTTCGCCGGCATTGTTTGCCACGGCAAACAATGCCAACTGGCCGACTATTACCGCAACATCCACTTGTTTTTCCTCAAAGGCGAGAGCGGCAGCGAACTTGACAACTCAGCGAAACTCACCCAAGAGTTTCAGTCTCTTTCGTGGCAGAAAGACGGGGCTTGGAAGCTTTTTCTTTTTTTCTATCGCAATTACACCAAGTCGCAAGAGTCTATGACGCCGGCCTTCCAACGTTTCCACTCGGCCTTGAAGCAACGTTATCCGTCGGCTTTGCCTCAACAATTGCGCGACGACTTTCGCGCCGGCAGCCTGCCTTTGATGAAATGGGCCAACATCCTCACCTTCAACACTCGGGCCATAGTGCTCTACATCGCCATCCTTGTGGGGCAACCTTGGATATACCCCGTGTTTGAAATCACGATAATGAACATACTCTTTTTCTATATGCGCGCCAAGCACGAGCGGCTCTGCCGCGAGCTGACGCAACGACTCGACACCTATGAAACCACTCTTTAGAAATCTTTTTTTGCTCTTTGGCATTGTCGCGATAGTGGTGATGCTGTACACGTTTGACGTAGACTGGGACGCCCTGCGCAACCGTCTGCCTCAGGCCATTGCCTATCTGCCGTTGGTGGTGGGTGTGTGGATTTTTGTCTATGCCTTCAATGCCGTGGCCTTTCAGCTCATCGTCAACAGTGGCCGTCACGACAAGCACCTTCGTTTCCGCCATGCCTACAAACTCACGGTGTCGGGTTTTGCTTTCAGCTACACCACACCCTTTGGCTTCGGCGGCGGTCCTTACCGCGTGATGGAGCTGGCCGCCCACATCGGCACGACACGTGCTATGTCGTCGGTGGTGCTCTATTCGATGATGCACATTCTCTCCCACATCTGTCTGTGGACGTCTGCGGCCGTGTTGTTTGTGGTGTTTTATTTTGAAAAGATGGACGGCTTCTTGTGGGCTTGTGGCGGCGTGTTTTTGGCTGTGCTCGCTTTTGCGCTTTATTTCTTTTATAAAGGATATAAAAACGGTCTTATTGTCAAGCTCTACAAAATCTTGCTCTACATTCCGTTTGTCAAAGGTTATGCCCGCAAGTTCTACGACAAGAATATGGAGAGTATGGCCCAAATCGACGAAAACATAGCCTATCTCCACACGCAACCGCGTGCCTTCTACGGGTCGTTGGTCATGGAATATTTGGGCCGCGTGGTCAACTCTCTCGAGTTTTATTTCATTCTTATGGCCTTTGGCACCCCCGTGTCGTTTGTAGACGCCGTGCTCATTTTGGCCTTTTCGTCTCTTCTGGGCAATCTATTGTTTTTCTTCCCCATGCAGATGGGTGCACGCGAGGGCGGCTTGGCCATCATCATCGAGGTGTTGGGCTGTCGCGGCGGTCTCGGCCTGGGTGTGTTCACCGGCTTTTTCACGCGTATCAGGGAACTTATTTGGATTTTCATAGGCGTGGCCCTGGTCAAGGTGGGCAACAAAAATCTGGTGCACGATCGCAAGCCGCCTGTGTCGCACGAAGGAGAGTGAGTCTCAACGAAAGACCACATAGGGCCGGAGTCGTGCCAAGTCGGCAGGGGTGAACAGCCCCGTGAGTTGCAATTCGTCCAGACTCTTCAGCGCCCCAAATTTTCGGCGATAGTCAAAGACGGCCTTCACCTGCTCATAAGACAAATAGGGATGGCGCACGAGCTGCGAGAACGTGGCGTGATTGATGTCGAGCTGCCTCACCTTCGGCTCTCGTATAGGTTCAAACCATACGGCAAGGCCTTCGGGCAATCCCTCCACCTCTGAGAGTTGCGCCAACGAGACAAAGCCGCCCAGGCTCTCGCGGTATCGGCAAATCTTGCGGGCATACCAGCTCCCGATGCCCGGTATTTGTTTGAGCAGAGTGGTGTCGGCGGTGATGAGATTGACTTTTGTGCCTGCCGGCAACTTTTCCACCTTGACAAAATCTTGCCGATGGTCGGCCCTATGTGCCGTCTCGTCGCTACCACTCTGACCGGCGGTTTTGCCGGCAAGCGGCTCCACGACGACGTAAGGCCTGAGCCGCTCAAACTCTGCAGCAGAGAGGCCATAGAGTCTTGAAAAATCATCGGCACTGCGCCAACGACCGCCGGCGGCACGGTATTTCATCAAGTTGCTGATTTGCCGCTCGGTCAAGCCCAAGCGACGCAGAGTGGCCTCGTCGGCAGTGTTGGGGTTGAAGGCAAACAATTCGCCACGCGACCCGGGCTGTGACGAAGACCACGACGGCACGTCGGCGCTTTCGTCCGCCACCTGCGACTCAAAAGCAGCCAGTGCCTGACGCTCTGCATCCGACACGGCCGACACGTCGCTACGCACAGCGGCCCCTTGCCACCACACCTTGCAAAGCGCCGTGACGAATATGATGACGACAACGGCACAAAGGCCGCGCAGTTCTGACTTAGGAAAACCTCGCTTCATTGATTGCAAAAATCTGCTTGCAAAAATAAAAATAATCCACTAACAGAGACGCTCTGAGGCCACGACAATATTCAGTCTGCCCTCACCGCCAATTCTTTAATCCCCTCAAGATGAAAACACCGTTAGTTATACGCCTTGCCATTATGCTTGTGATGCTGACGGGCCTCAACAGCTGCGACCTGCTCGACTTTCATCCCTACGACGGCCGCTTTGACGGGCCCAAAGACATCAACGCACGCAATATTGCGCGTATCGAAAGCGCCACCCTGGGGCGCGACTCAATCGTCTTTGCTGTCATCTCAGACACCCAGCGTTGGTATGACGAAACCCACGATGCCGTAAACAGCATCAATGCCCGTCCCGAAATAGATTTTGTCATACACTGTGGCGACCTGACCGATTTCAGCGCCACGCGCGAATTTGAATGGATGCGCGACGAACTGGAACGTTTAGCCGTGCCCTATGTCTGCCTCATCGGCAACCACGACTGTCTGGCCAACGGGCCGCGTGTGTTTCAGACGATGTTTGGCACACCCAATTTTTCGTTTAATGCCGGCGACACGCATTTTATCTGTCTCGACACCAACGCGCTCGAGCACGACTACTCGGTGCCCATCCCCGATTTTGCCTTTATCAATGCCGACCTTCAGGCCTTGCCTTCGACCACACGCCGCACCATCGCGGCCATGCACGCCTGTCCGTATTCAGACCAGTTTAACAACAACATCGCGCCACAGTTTCACGAAAAGATGTTGACCTATCCCGACCTGCAGTTTGCCGTCTGTGGCCATCAGCACGCCACCATCGAACTCGAACCTTACGGTGACGGCTTCAAATACTACCAATGCGGCGCTGCCAAAGGCCGGAAATATCTCATTTTCACCTTAAAAAAAGATGGAGGATATCATCGTGAAGTCATTGATTATTAAAAGCCTCATCGGCCTGACCATTGGGCTGGGTTTCTGCGGCCCGACTCACGCCGCCGAGAGCGACTCCATCGCCACGCCGACCGACTCTGTCATTACTCTCGAAGCAACTCCCGACACCCTGCCCGCCTGCTCGGCCGACATCCACGGCTCCACCGACCACTCAGAGCCGGTCACGCCCTACACCCGCCGCACTGAGCGCTTTCGTCGAGGTTGGGACCACCTCATCCCCAATCAGACGAGCTTTCAGGTGGCCGGCGGCATCGGCGCCTTCTCCATCGGCATCGGCTGGTATTACGGCCGGCGTGAACAGTGGGAAACCGACGTGCTCTGGGGTTTTGTCCCCAAAGCCAATGGCGACGACATGCACCAAACGCTCACTGTCAAACAACGCTTCGTGCCTTGGCATCTGCCCCTCTTCAAGAGCCACCGATGGACGGCTGAGCCGCTCACTGCCGGTGCCTTCATCAATTGCATTTTTGGTGAAGGTTTTTGGGAGAAAGCCCCTTCGAAATACACCAAAGGCTATTATGGTTTCAACACCAAAGTGCGCTACAACCTTTTCGTGGGCCAACGCCTACGCTACAACATACCGCGCCGACACCGCAGGTTTAACCGTTCGGTGTCTTTCTACTACGAACTGAGCATGAGCGACCTCTATCTCGTGTCGTCCATCCCCAACAAACAAATCTCTTTTTTTGAAACCCTCACCCTGGCACTCGGCCTGCGCTTTCAGGTGTTTTGAGTGCTCGGTTTTATCTTTATGCAAATGGAAACCAACGAACAAATCATTGCCATCAAGCGTGCTTGCCGAGGCCTGATGAACGGTCCGGTGAGCGCGTCCATGCGTGAAAAAGGTCTCACCTATAAAGTCAACTTCGGCGTGGAACTGCCCCGTCTGCGCGAACTGGCCGCAACGCAACCCCACACCTACGCCCTTGCAGCCGCCCTCTGGAAAGAAAACATCCGCGAGTGTCGCCTGCTGGCGGCCATGCTGATGCCCACCGAGGCTTTTGATGCCGAGTTGGCCGACCTCTGGGTGGAGCAGATGCAGTTTGAAGAAGAGGCCGAGTGCACCACGGCCCATCTCTTTGCCCGCCTGCCCTACGCCTCGGTCAAGGCTTTCGAATGGGTGGCTCGCGAAGAGCGGATGTTCCGGCTCTGTGGCTGGCTGCTCTTTTCGGCACTGTTCAAAAACAAGATGACACCCGCGCCTCGCGACGCCCGCGAACTGATGGACCAAGCTCGCAGCGAACTCTCGGCCGTGGCCGACCGCCGTGTGGCAGCCGCTGCCCAACGCGCCGTGATGCATTTCATGAGCCTCGGCCCCGAACAAGAGCAAATGGGCGACGCCATGCTCACCGCCTGCGGTCTGTGACCTACTGGCGGCACTGGTTTGTCTTTTTTCGTCTCGCCTTTTGGCATTATCTTAGAAGTAGGAAATAAGAGAGAGGCCCCCACGGCCTCTTTTTTTGTGCTTTTCAGGCCGTTACGGGGCTAAGGACAGGGGAAACTATCCTTATGGCCGCAAATTCTGTCCTTATTCCGCTAACGACGGGCCTAAGGACAGGAGCGAAAAACGTCAACTTGTGAACTTTTTTGGGCCATTCAGGCTCGACCGGACGCCTTTTTGAAGAAAAAACGACTTTTTACGTCACGCTCAACCGCTGGATTTGAACAACAACAAGAGTAAAAAAACCACCGGAATGTAGCAACCAATCGCTTGCCACACAAGACCCATCATTTTTTGCACATCCCAATCTATCGCATACAATATATCACCACGCCGATAATCTACATCCGACAAATCACCCGCCTGCGCCACCTTTTTTCGTTTTTCCAAAACAAATGCCAACTGGAGGCGGCAAAAACCCGACCAATCAATCTTTGTCGGCAAAAAAATGCCGTCAGTCATTGATTTATTCCTAAATTTGCAGTCAACAAATCACAAGTCATCGACACACACTTATGATTAACAGAGAATTGATTAGGCTGAAAGTGGTTCAGCTGGTGTATGCCTACTACCGTAACGACGGCAAGACAATCGAAACGGCTCAAAAAGAGTTGCTCTTCAGCCTCGGCAAGGCTTATGAGCTGTATGAATATCTCCTGCTCCTCTTGGTGAAAGTCTATGAGCTGGCAGTGAAAAAAGAAGAAGCCCTGCGTCTGCGTGCACAAAAAGGTGCCGCCGTGCTCGACGGCAGCGTAGAGGCCCGTTTGGCCGCCAACGCCCTGCTCAAGCAACTGGCCGAAAACAAAGCCCTGCAGGCTTATCGCGAAAACAAAAAAGACTGGATTGAAGAAGAAGCCTTCGTCAAGCAACTCTTCACCACCTTCACCGAGAGCGAAGTCTTCAAGTTGTATCTCGACAAAGAAGATTTCTCGTATGAAGCCGACCGCGAACTGGTGAGAAAACTCTACAAAACCTACATCTGCCACAACGAGGACTTCGACGACCTTATCGAAGAGCACAGCCTCTATTGGAACGACGACAAATTTATCATCGACTCTTTCGTGCTCAAGACCATCAAGCGCTTCACCCACGAGTCAACCCCCGACCAACCCCTGCTGCCCGACTACGCCTCCGACGACGACCGCGAGTTTGCCATCAAACTCTTCCAGCAGTCTATCAGAAGCGAAGAAGAAACACGCACCATTATCAGCAATGGCAGCAAAAACTGGGAAATCAACCGACTGGCCTTCATGGACCTCATCATCATGCAGATTGCGCTGACCGAGATTATGGCCTTCCCCACCATCCCGGTGAACGTCACCTTCAATGAATATCTCAACATCGCCAAGGCCTACAGCACACCCCGCTCAGCCGGCTATATCAACGGCATGCTCGACCACATGGTCAAATGGCTCCGCAAGCAAAACAAAATTCTGAAATAAACCCATCAAAAACAATTACACACAACAATGATTAACCTTCTCTTCGCCTTCTTGCAAGGCCAGGCTGCCGCACCTGCACAAAGTGGCACCCCTGAGCAGCCCAGCATGATGCCGACTATCATTATGATGGTCGTTTTGTTCGCCATCGTCTATTTCTTCATGATACGTCCGCAGAGCAAAAAGCAGAAAGAAATCGCCAAATTCCGCAACTCACTCCAAGTGGGGCAAGACGTAGTGACCATTGGCGGTATCCACGGCGTGATTAAGAATATCAACGACGACGACCACACCGTGACCCTCGAAGTGGCCACCGGTACAAAAATGGTGTTTGAGAAGAGCGCCATCATGCCCAAAGGCCAGGCCGTGGGCCAACGTTAACACACCCCGTACAGCCACACACCGCCACCGCCGTCCATCCGTAGTCTTATGCGCTCACTCAAGTCTATAGCCCGTCAGATGAAGAAGATGTGGAACCGCCAGACGCTGGTGTTTCTCTTCTTCTTGGTTTTGTCGTCGGCCTTTTGGCTTTTGCAAACCTACAACGAGGTGTATGAGCAAGAGATTGAGGTGGAACTGGACGTGCGCGGTCTGCCGCAAAACGCGGTGCTCACCAGTGACTTGCCCGGTAGCATCAAAGCCGTGGTGAAAGACCGCGGTGTGGCGTTGCTGGGCTATCAGTATGGCGAAAACCGCCCCCGGCTCGTCATCGACGCCAGCGGGTTCACTCGTTCAGAAGGTCATTACAGACTGGCCGGCAGCGAATTGATGCGGGCGGTCAAACAGCAACTGTCGGCCTCGACCGACATTGTCAGCCTTCGCCCCGACACGCTCGACATCTACTACAACCGCGGTCGCCACAAAACGGTGCCCGTCCGCTTGGCCGTGCAGCCCATGGCGGCCAATGGTTTTATGATTTCAACAGTGAAACTGTCGCCAAACGAAGTGACCGTCTATGGCCCTTCGGCCTATCTCGACACCCTGCACGCCATCTATGTCAGCGCCTCTGAGGTGCGCAACGTCACCGCCGCCGGCAACCATCCCTTGAAAGTGTTGAAACCGGCCTATGCCAAGACAGAGCCGGGTGAAATCAATTTGTCTGTCACAGCCGAACGCCTTGTGGAGAAACGCCTCACCGTGCCTGTGACGAGTGTGCACTGTCCCGTGGGCGTCTCTCTGCGCACCTTCCCCACAAACGTAGAGTTGGTGGCATTAGTCGGTATGAGCCGCTATGCCAAAATCTCTGCCGACGATTTCACCGTCGTGGCCGACTATTTGCAAGTGGCCGACGGCCAACTGTCGGAATGTCCGCTGAGCGTGAGTCGACAACCGGCCGACGTGAAGCATGTGCGGCTGACAACGGACCACGCGGAGTATGTCATCGAAAAAGCCAATCCCTGACGCCATGTCTGAGACGCGACGCCCGCATCGCCTTGCCGTCACCGGCGGCATAGGGAGCGGCAAAAGCCACATTTGCCGGCTGTTGTCCGCCCGCGGTCTGCCGGTTTTTTATTGCGATGACGAAGCCAAGCGGCTCATTCGCCAAGACCCTGAAATACGGCGCCGTCTCACGGCACTCATTGGGCCGGAGGTCTACGACAAAGACGGTCGCTTGGTCAAGCCGGTGCTGGCCGCCTGGATTTGTGGCTCTAAAGCCCAAGCTGCACAAATCGACGCCATAGTCCATCCGCGCGTGGCCGAAGTCTTTGACCAATGGGTTTCGGACCATGCCGAAGCGGTAGTGGTCGTGATGGAATGTGCCCTGCTCTACGAGTCGGGCTTCGACCGTTTGGTCGACGAGGTCGTGGCCGTATCAGTGCCCGAAGAACTCCGCCTGCAGCGAGTCGTCGACCGCGACGGCGTCACGACCGAAAAAGCTCGGGCTTGGATGGCGCTACAACTGCCTGAGGCCGAGAAACTTTGCCGTGCCGACTATGTCGTTCGCAATGACGACGACGCCCATTTGCAGGCCGACCTCGCCCTGCTTTACACGAAACTATCCCTAACACAACAAGACCAATAATAAAAAAGAATATGAAAGACCAATTGTTAGCCATCTCGGGCAAGCCCGGACTTTTCCGCCTCATTGGCCAAGGCCGTGGCATGCTTATCGTTGAAACCCTCGACGCACAGAAAAAACGCCTCACCGCCGGTGCCCGCGACCGCGTCACTTCACTCAATGACGTGTCAATGTACACCGACGACGAAGACAAACCTTTGATGGAAGTGTTTGAAAGCATCAGCCAGAAATATGAAGGCAAAACCGTCGACCTCGACCTGAAAAAAGCCACTCCCGCCCAATTGGCCGACTTCATGGCCGGCGTGTTGCCCGACTACGACCGCGACCGCGTCTACAACAACGACATCAAGAAGCTCATCCAATGGTATAACATTCTCATCCAAAACGGCTACACAGAGTTTGTCGACGCTGAGGCCGAAGAGACTGCCGAAACCACCGAAGCTTGAACCACCGGCAAGAGACCGGGCCGGGCATAGGGCCATTTGCCCCACTCTTGCGTCTCCCTGAAACCATTCAAGAAAGATATGTGGACCGAAAACGTCATCTTGGCCGACGCCGACTATCTCGACCGCGTTGCCTTCGAACTCATCGTCAACTTTGAGCGTATGCTGGGACGGCGCGTGCCGCCGGCCGACCTCTGCCACATGGCCGACTGTCTGGCCCTCGATGGCGGTCTGCGCCCCGGCGACAACGAGACCACCTTTGTGTTGCTCCACGACAAGGGCAAAAAGGCACTGGCCAACTTCAAACCTGCTGACTATGAGACCGAACTGACGGCCCAAGCCTTTCGCGACAACCTCGGCGAGTTTGTGCTCCAGGCGTTTCCGGTCGAAGACATCGTGAGCAAAGAGGCCTTTTTCATCCAATCTTTGGAGCAGGCCCTGACGGCCAAAGAGGTGAAACGCCTCATGATTATCCCCGACGAGAGCTACCGCAGCGCCGTGGCCAAAACGATGTCGGCCGTCGATGACAAGACACAGACGCTCTTTTCCATGCTCGAGCCGCTGCCCGGCCTGCGCCACCCGCAAGAGTTGTTGGGCTACGCCATGATGAGTGCGCTGGGCATTCGCTCTGAAGAGTTGGGTTGACGAGTCTGTGGCCAACCCCCATCTTTCTGTCAAACTATTACTATGCAATTATACCCCAAACTGATTGCCGACGCCTTGGCCACCGTGCGCTATCCCGGCAACGGCAAGAACCTGATAGAGGCCGGCATGGTCGAAGACGACCTGCGCATCGACGGCATGGACGTGAGTTTTTCGTTGATATTCGAAAAATCCACCGACCCGTTTATGAAGTCCGTCATTCGTGCAGCCGAGACTGCCATTCACACTTACGTCGATGCCGATGTGCGCGTGAACATTGGCGTTAAAACCCTTCAGGCCGCCCGTCCCGAGCCGGGCAAGATGTTGCCGCAGGTGAAAAACGTCATTGCCGTGAGCAGTGGCAAGGGCGGTGTGGGCAAAAGCACCGTGGCTGCCAACCTCGCCGTAGCGCTGGCCCGACAAGGTTACCGCGTCGGGTTGCTCGATGCCGACATCTTTGGTCCGTCACAACCCAAAATGTTTCACCTTGAGGCCGAAAACATTTTTGCCGAAATGAAAGACGGCCGGCAGGTGTTGATACCGGCAGAGAAATATGGTGTACGCTTGTTGTCGATAGGCTTTTTCGTCAACCCCTCCACAGCCACCTTGTGGCGCGGCGGCATGGCCTCGAACGCGCTCAAGCAACTCGTGGCCGACGCCGACTGGGGCGAACTCGACTATTTCATCCTCGACACGCCGCCGGGCACCAGCGACATTCACCTCACCCTCTTGCAGAACCTTGCCATCACCGGTGCCGTCGTCGTGTCGACGCCCCAAGAAGTGGCCTTGGCCGATGCGCGCAAAGGCATCGACATGTATCGCAACGAGAAGGTGGACGTGCCCATTTTGGGCTTGATTGAAAATATGGCGTGGTTCACGCCGGCCGAACTGCCCGAAAACCGATATTACATCTTCGGCCGTGGTGGTGTGGAGCGCTTGGCCGCCGAAACCGGTGTGCCCGTATTGGCCCAAATCCCCATCGTACAGAGCATCTGCGAGAGCGGTGACGAGGGCGAACCTGCCGCCTTGGGCAATGGTCCCGTGGCCGAGGCGTTCAACCATTTGGCCACCGCCGTGGTCGAAGCCACAGAGCGTCGCAACCGCGAGCAACCGCCCACGACCATCGTAGAGATGAACCACTAATCATTGACCCGCCAAACAACATACGGCCCGGCTTGACTTAATGTCTTGCCGGGCCGTGTGTTTGATGGGGTGTGAGAGACCGCGTTATTTGGTCAAGGCCACCTCAATGTTGTTTTGGATGATGTCGTTGCCGGGATAGCCGCCCTGGTCGAGATTGCTGAAGGCAGTCGAACCGTCTTTGTTGAGCAAGAGATAGCATGGGATGCCCGGAATGCCCAACTGCGTGCAGAGGTCGCCCCACTGCTGTTTGGTCAGTCGGTAGTGGTCGCCGGCAATGCCCGGAATCATGCTCTGCCAAGTGTTGAGCGGAGAAGTCTCGCCCGTCACATAGACAAATTCGCAGCCCTTCTTCATCAGTTCGGGCTTGATGGCATCAATCTCGACCATCGCTCTGCGGCAGGGACCGCACCAAGTGGCCCAGAAGTCAATCAACACGACTTTGCCCTTGTAGTTGGCCGTGATGGCGGGCAACACGTCGGCGCCTTTGATGTTGGCGTCAATCGTTTTGATTTGATAGGCGATTGAGTCGGCCTGTGCGACGCTCTCGGTCGCGGTGACTTCAGGCGTCTGCACCTTTTCGTCGCTCTCGTTGGCGGCTTTGCCGTTGCAGCTCATGCTGCCGAAGGCCAGCATGGCGCAGAGGATAAACAAATTCTTTTTCATTAGGTTTGTCGTTTTTTGCGTTTGTGTATTTATTGATGGCAAAACTACAGATAAATGCTTGGTTATGCAAATTTTGTCGTGTCAAAAGAGTTGAACGCCCCGGCAGGCGGGTGGTTGTTGGCAGAATAAAACCCAATCAGGCCAACTTTATCGGCAAAAGACGGTCGATATAGCCAATTTCTTGTCGCTTGGTTTGTCTTTTTTCGCTCACGTTTTTTGCCATAAATTAGCGGTAGCAGAGCAGAGAGAAGGCCCTAATCGGTCGCAAAAGCCTCTGTTTTTGCGCCTTACGGGGATAAAGACAGGGAAAACTGTCCTTATCCCCGCTATTTTTGTCCTTATGACACACCCCTTTTTCATAGTTCTCGGCCTCACGACGCCGCTTTCGGTCGTTTTCTTGAGGGGGAAAAGCCGCTTCGTTCCGTTTGTGACACATTCTCTCACAAAGTTTGTCACCATCGACCGGCAGTTTTGAACACACAAGCCGGGCGACGACGATTTTTCAAAGCATTTTCATCCCGCCCCCACATTTCGCCCATCGCTTGCTTTGTTTCTTGATAGAAAATTGTATTTTTGCCGCCGAAAACCAACTATTTTATCCTTAAATGGACGATTATCACGCGGAAAATAACGATTAACAGGCTGGGAGACACCACTCGCATGGGTTTCTCTGCCACTAATTTAATGGAGAAACCGAAATGCGGACCTATTGGAACTATGACCACGCGCTGCGCACACTCGATGAGTGGCAGCCCAACTGCTGGGTACAAGTGACCTGCCCCACGCCCGACGATGAAAAATTCCTCTGCGAAACGCTAAAAGTCCCCGACTATTTCCTCGACGACATCCGAGACAAAGACGAACGCTCGCGCTATGACTATGACGACGGCTGGGCGCTCATCATCTTGCGCATCCCCTACGTCAAAGAAGTGCGCTCACGCACACCACACACCACCATCCCCCTTGGCATCATTCTCAACAAAGGGGTGTGCATCACCGTGTGTAACTATGAGACCAACATGATGATTGATTTCGTGTCGTATCAGCAAAAACGCAACCTCGGCTTCACCGACTCGGTCGACCTCACCTTCCGCCTCTTCCTCTCTGCAGCCGTGTGGTATCTGAAACGACTCAAACAAATCAACGTGCTCATCGAAGAGGCCAAACGCAACCTCGACCGCAAAATCGAAAACGAAGACCTCGTGGGACTCTCGCGCCTGCAAGACAGCTTGACCTATTTCCTCACCTCCATTCGTGGCAACGAAACGCTCCTGTCTAAACTCAAATTCAAACTGCCCGTCGACGAACTCGACGCCGACCTTATCGAAGACGTCACCATCGAGATGAACCAGGCACGCGAAACCACCAATATCTACGCCAACATTCTCGACTCGACAATGGAAACCTACGCCAGCGTCATCAACAACAACATGTCGGGCACCATGAAACAGATGACGAGTGTGAGCATCATCCTCATGTTCCCCACGTTGGTGGCCAGTATCTTCGGTATGAACCTTATCTCTGGCATTGAGGATGTATGGTGGGGCTTCCCTGCCGTAATCTTGCTGACCATTGCCGTCACGGGCCTCTTCTTCTATCTGTTCAGACGCAAAGCGTGGATTTGAGGGGGATGCCGGAGATAATGAGATTGCTCCAAAACTTGTCACCAAGTGCACATCACACAAAAAAGACAGCTCGGGAATTCCCCGAGCTTTTCGTTTAAAATAATAAGCACATTACACCCTCTCAAGCCGAAAAACGACGAAAAACGCGGCGTTTCGTTTGGTCGGACCGATAAAAATCACTTTATTTGCAGAGCCTACAAGCAATGATGACCTTCCGATGTCGCCGACGTCGGGCGGTTTGTCGTATAGAACATCCTTTATTGAACACTCGTGCAAGGTGAACGCATCAGCCAAGATTATTTGGACTATGCCAAGCCTCAGCCGAAGGTGCTTTTTTCATTGAATACCTATATCCACAACTATGGACGAAAAGAAACTCCCTGAAGACAATCAGTCTCTCGTGGTCGACAATGCCGTCGACGCTACCGCTACGCCTACTCAGCCGGCAGAGCCTGAAGCCCCCAACCGCCCCACGCCACAAACACGCGCTGAGGTGATTGAGCAACTCAAAGAAATCGAAACCAGCGGCCAGCCTATCGGACGAGCCGAGGTGGAGCAGCTCAAACAGGTCTTCTATAAACTCTATCACGCCGAGGTGGCTGCCGCTCGCGAAGCTTTCATTGCCGCCGGTGGCGACGAGGCTGCCTTCGTGCCCGAGCCCGACGAACTGGAGAGCGACTTCAAAGCCCACATGGGCCGCATCAAAGAGCTCCGCGCACAAGCCGTGGCCGACCTCGAAAAGGAGAAACAAGCCGGACTCGAAAAGAAAACGGCTATCATCGAGCAGATTAAGGCCATGGCCGCATCACCCGAAGAAGCCGATAAAAACTACGACACTTTCAAAACCCTCCAAGCCGAGTGGAAAGAGATTAAAACCGTGCCCGCCGAACAGGCTACAGAGTTGTGGAAAAACTATCAACTCTATGTGGAGCAGTTCTACGACCAGCTCCGACTCAACCACGAGATGCGCGCCTACGATTTCAAGAAAAACCTTGAGATTAAGACCCGTCTCTGCGAGGCCGCCGAGAAACTGGCCGAAGTGGAAGACCCCGTTTCGGCTTTCCACCAGTTGCAAAAACTGCATCAAGACTTCCGCGAAACCGGTCCTGTGGCCAAAGACTTGAGAGAAGAAGTGTGGAAACGCTTTAAGGAGGCTTCGACCGTGGTCAACAAGCGCCATCAAGCTCATTTTGAAAACTTGAAAGCCCAAGAAGAAGACAACCTCGTGCGCAAAACGGCACTTTGCGAACGCATCGAAGCCATTCTGGCCGAAGAAATCAAGGGCTTCAGCGCATGGGACGCCAAGACTAAAGAAATCATCGATATACAAGCTGAATGGAAGACCATCGGCTTCACGCCCAAAAAGGTCAACGCCAAAATATTTGAGCGTTTTCGCACTGCTTGCGATGCCTTCTTTGCTGCCAAAACGGCCTTCTACAAGCAAAACCGAGAGGCACAAAGCGCCAACTTGGCAGCCAAAACAGCACTGCTCGAAAAGGCTGAAGCACTCAAAGACTCCACCGACTGGAACGCCACAGCCCAAGAGATGATTGCCCTGCAAAAGGCTTGGAAAGAAACCGGACCCGTGTCGCACAAAGCGTCGGAAGCCGTTTGGAAACGCTTCAACGAGGCCTGCAACCATTTCTTCAACCGCAAAAACGAAGCCGGCTCTGCACAACGCGCCGAAGAAGAAGCCAACCTCGCCAAAAAACAAGACATCATCGCAGCCTTGAAGGCATTGGCCGAAAACCCGGCCGACGATGCGGCCGAACGCGTCAAAGAGCTTCAAGCCCAATGGAATGCCACCGGCTATGTGCCCTTCCGCAAAAAAGAAAAAATCTATAAGGCTTATCACGAGGCCCTCGACGCCATCTACAAACAGCTCCACCTCAACGCCGGACGCCGACAGATGGAGAAATTCCGCAAAAACGTGGCCGACAAGGGTGGCAACGAACTCACCCGCGAGCGCTATCGTTTGGTGCAAAATCTTGAAGCCAAGCGTCAGGAGATTGCCAACTACGAGAACAACCTCACCTTCTTCAACGCCAAAACCAAAGGTGCGAATGCCTTGATTGACGAGGTGAACCGCAAGATTGAACGTCTGAAAGAGGAACTCGCCGTAATCACTGAGAAAATTCAAGCCGTCGACGCAAAAATAGCCGAAGGCGAATAAAAACCACACTATGGGCCTATGCCCGAATAGACAAAAAAACAGTCTGGTCGTCAAGGCCAGACTGTTTTTTTGTGATTGGCGTGACTGAAACGTTTAATCACAGCAATCACCACAGCATCAAGAGGTTACAAGCGCGTGATTGGGTGATTGGGGAAAAGGCAACATTTTGGGGGTATAGGGAAAAGCCGATTTTCAGGGTTTCTGCCGCCCTTCGAAATGGATATGGCAATCAACCCGCTCTATTACAAATCGGCCAAGATGTCTTCCACAATCAAATGACTCTTCAGGCGGTTGACCGTGAGATATTCGTCGACGTCGTATCGGTCGACAAACCCTTTGCGGGCACCATAACACCTCACTTTGGCATTGGTCGGGCCAAGATGTCGGGCCACCTTCTCGCCCCATCCGCCATCGAGTGCACCGTCTTCGAGCGTCACAAACAGGCGGTGGTCGGAGAGCAGATTGTCAAAAAGCGGTTGGTCAATGCCTGAGATGTAGCGCGGATTGATTAAGGTGGCGTTGATGCCTTTTAAGGCCAATGCCTGACGCACCTCTTCGCCTAAGCCATAAAAACCACCAAGAGCCAGAATGGCCACCTCACTGCCCCTGTGGGTCACCTCATAAGTGTTGAGAGAAGAAAAGTCTGAAGGCACCGGACGCATGGCCGGCCGAGTGGGGCCGACGGGTACACGAATGGCTACGGGATGCTCGCGATAGTCGAGGCTCCAGTCGAGCATGGCAAGATATTCGTCGCGATTGGTCGGTGCCAAATATACCAGATTGGGAATGCCCGAAAGCAGGGGGATGTCGTAGTGGCAAAGGTGCGTCACATCGGTCATGGAAGCGATTGAGGCCCACAACACCAGCAATGTGGCGGGATTGTCGTTGATGCAGAGGTCTTGAGCCACTTGGTCGTAGGTACGTTGCAGGAACGAGCTGCATACGCCAAAGACCGGTTTGCTGCCGGCCTTGGCCATGCCCGATGCCATAGCCACGGCATGCTCCTCGGCAATGCCGACATCGACATACTGGCGGCCGGCGGCCTTTCGACGCTCAGGTGTCCAGCCCCATACGCCCGGCGTGCCGGCCGTGATGGCACATACGGTTTTATCGCCAGCCATACGCTCCAAAAGGTGAGCGGCCGTGAGGTCGTTGTAGTCTTCGTCCGTAAACGTGTGCTTCAGTTCGCCCGTTTCGACATCAAAAGGCATAGTCCAATGCCACCGCTCCTTGTCTGCCTCGGCCGGTGCATAGCCTTTGCCTTTGAGCGTGTTGATGTGCACCACGACGGGATGGTCGGTGTCTTTCACCTTTTGGAAAGCCTCGGTGAGGCTGTCGATGTCGTTGCCTTCGTCCACATACACATAGTCCAACCCCATAGCCCGGAAGAGATTGTTGCTGCACGCACCGCGAGTTTCGCGCAGTTGACGCAGGTTGTCATAGAGGCCACCGTGATTTTCGGCAATCGACATTTGGTTGTCGTTCACCACGATGATGAAGTTTGTGCCCAGCTCGGCTGCCCAGTCCAATCCTTCGAGTGCCTCGCCGCCGCTGAGTGAACCATCGCCGATGACGGCAATGACGTTGTGGTGCTCTCCTCTCAAGTCGCGCCCTTTGGCCAGCCCGCCGGCCAGACTCACCGAGGTGGACGTGTGGCCTATGATGAAGTGGTCGTGATCGCTCTCTGAGGGTTCGGTATAGCCCGACACATCGTCGTAGTGGGCTTCTGAGAGAAAAGCCCCGACGCGACCGGTGAGCATTTTATGGACATAACTTTGGTGTGACACGTCGAAGACAATTTTGTCTGTCGGCGAGTCGAACACACGATGCAGGGCGATTGTGGCCTCAACCATTCCCAAATTAGGGCCACAATGGCCACCATGGATGCTCAGTTTGTGGGTGAGTAACGTACGTATTTCTTGAGCCATGAGGGTGAGTTGCGCCGTGTTGAGACGCTTCACGTCGGCCGGTGAGGAGATGTGTTCGATATACATAAAAGAATGCGGTTTTATTTATGGGTTTGAAAGGTAGTGATTATTTCCGAGAACCTGTATGTTTTAAGGCAAAGATAGTGCAAGGCGAATGCAGAGCAACGGAAAAAGCGCAGCTATTTCCAGGTGCTATGCTGAGCCGCAGCCTATCTTATGTAAAGATAGTGCAAAAATACAACCATCTTGCAGTCGTGGCATTACCCCAAATTCGGTGTTTCTTACCATTATTGAAGGTGGTGCAGAAATAGCGGCTGAATGCCGGCGGTGTAGAGTTGCACTTTCAAACGAGATAATCACAAACTAAGGTTACGAAACGTCCTAACCGGTGATTTGTATGCACCGATAAGTCTTCAGAAACGAACAAAAAAGCCCAGGACGTTTGTCCCGAGCTAATGTTGTGGTGCCCATTTGGGCTGGTTGAGCTGCGCAATGTCAGCATTATTCAAAAAAGAAACAGGTCTGTCTGTTCAATTTCTCCTCTTAAAAATGTATCATCAACTCCACCACGGCCTTGTCGCGCTCTGAGGGCTTGGCCAACTCGATGTTGTCGTAGAAATACTTTTCGTAGTTGAGTCGAAGGTCGGCCTGCAACGGTCCGGCGAGGCTGAGCGTCACACCGCCGGTGATGCGCTTACGAGCGCCATCGGTGAGGGCAATTGTACCATCTTCGGTGGCGACGCCGTCTGAGTGGTCGTCCATCATATCAAAGCGGGTGAGGAAACGGACGTTGCGAAAGACTTTCTTTGTTGGCACATCATAGGCCACGAAGGCATCGAGCGCATTGACATCGTCGAAACTCGTGTTTTCGTAGTGCTTGCGCAGATATTCGGCTTCGAGCGTCCAATGGCCGGTGTGAAGAGTGGCGCCGCCATCGTAGAGCCAGACGTTGCCGCCTGTGGGTGAAATCTTCTGCATAGAGGCTTGAAGCGTCAAGACCTTAAAGGGCTGATAGTTGACCTTGGCAGAGAAGTTGAGCGACTTGGTCCAATAGTCTTTCTGGTCGGTCAGTCCCGAGCCATTGAAAAAGCCACCTTCGAGCGTGAGTGGGCAATCCTTAAACTTATAGGTGACGGCAAAACCCACATCGCGCACATCGCCCACTTGCTTGGCAATGAACGAGCGATTGGCAAAATATTGCACATGTGGTGAGCGATGGGCATCGATACTGAACGGCACGCGCATCTGTCCGAGACGCAGGGTGAGACCGGTGAGCGGCTTCAAACCGGCATAGGCGTCGAGCATTCGGATGCGTCCCTCATCAGAGAAATCTATTTCGGCCTTGTAGACCACAGAGGGAATAATCTTACCGTCGAAGGCAACTCGGGCATTACGCACCTCAAAGCGTCCCTCATTTTCGTTGGGTTGGTATTCACCTTTGGCGCGAATGGTCCCTGAGATGCTCGGCATCCAATCAGGCCATGCGATGGCCATGGTGGTATTCTGGCCCATGCCTTGGCTACCGGTTAGAAGAGCTATGAGGAGCAGAGAGAAGGTTTTCAGTTTCATATCCAAATCAATAGTTCATGAGTCCGGTCTGGTGGAAGCGTTGCAGACCTTTGATGGTGTGACGGAATTCCACACAGAGTTGTTCGGTCTCTTGGATGAGATGGAGCAAGAGAGTCTGTGCGTTCAAGTTGCTACGCTGAGACTGAATAACCGTGAGCACTTCGCTGCGCAAGCCTTTGATTTGCGTCTTGATCGTTTCGACCTTTTCCATAAGACCTTCGATGTCGTCAAACTGCTGGTGTCGCAATGCTTCGGCAGTCTCTTCCATCAAATTGGTGAACGTGTTGGTCAAATGTTCAAAAGACTCGAGCGATGCTGAGGGAATGGGCGTGAAGTGATTGTCGACATGTTCAAGCGCTGGTTCATTGATGCGTCGCAAACCATAGAGTTGCTGACGGAGGGCATTGTGTGTAAGATGGAAAGGTGTCATCACTGCCACGGCTTTAATGCCATCGGTGCGGCGCAGGCAAATGGTTTCACGGCGACGCAGGTTTTTCAACTCTCGCAGCATACGTTCCAGCGAACGTGCGTTGCGACGCAAGCCGCGGAGGTTCTCGGTTTTGAGTCCGTCGACGGTTTCTCTCAAAGCAGCGGCATAGGTGTGCAAGGCTTCACTGGTCGACACGTCAAGATGGCGGGTGAGCATGGCCACGATAGCCGGGCGATTGTTTGTGGAGAGCATTTCCGTGAAAAGCATATCGCCGTTTTTCTCCTCTTTTTGCTTCTTGGCATAACGACGCTGGCTGTGGATGATGGCATAGATGGCCAAGGCCACAAGAATGATTATCGCAGGCATACCGCCGAAGTTCATCAACGTAGCCACTAAGAAGCAGGACGTAAAGGCCACACCTGCAGTAAGGAACCAACCACCCACCACGGTGAGCACACCGGTGATGCGGAAGACGGCACTCTCACGACTCCAAGCACGGTCGGCAAGACTCGAACCCATAGCCACCATAAAGGTGACGAAGGTGGTGGAAAGAGGCAGTTTGAGCGAGGTGCCCAAGGCAATGAGCAATGAGGCCGTCACCAAATTGACAGAGGCACGCAAAAGGTCGTAGGCAGCACCGTCTTCTTCGGCCTCAACCGGACGCTTGAACCGATGGTCGATGAATTGCCCCACGGCCGCCGGCGTGTATTTCACCACCGTACGACCCACAGCGTTACCCCAGCGCACAAGACTACGGGCGGCACGCGACGAGCCGAACATCTCTTCGCCTTCATCACTACGCGACAATCCCACCTCGGTTTGAACCACACGACGGGCCTTTTTAGAAGTGGCTAAGGCAAACACCATGATGGCACCGGCACTCACAAGGAAATAAAACGGCGTATGGGCCGAATCGGCCAGACTGTTCATCATAAAGTCTGAAGGAGCGGCACCGCCTGCATTGAGAGAGAAATCTTGGAATGAAGAGAAACCGGCCAAGGGCACACCGATAAAGTTGACCAAGTCGTTGCCGGCGAAGGCAGTGGCCAAGGCCAATGTACCGCAAAGCACAACAACCTTAAACACATTGACGCGCAAAGCGTGAAGCAATTGCATCAACACCGTTGTCACGACCAAACAGCAGCCCAAAAGCAGGCCGATGTGGTCGGCAATATAGGCCTTGACGTCTTTGCTCATAAAGGAGAGGTCTTTTAAGCCTTTGAACAACATAAAATAGATGATGGCCGTGAGCGCCACACCGCCGAAAAGACCGATTTTCCACGTCAGACGGCTTTTGATGTTGAAGGTGAAGATGATACGCGTGATATACTGCACAAACGAACCCACCACAAAGGCAATGGGGACACTCAAGAAGATGCCCATTATCACCTCAAGAGCCTTTGACGTGTTGAGGTAGTCGTCAAAACCTAAACCAGGCATGGCGCCCACGGCATTTTTGATGACTACAAAAGCAAACGAGGCACCGAGCAACTCAAACACCATCGAAACCGTCGTGGAGGTAGGCATACCAAAGGTGTTGAACACATCGAGCAAAACGATGTCGGTGACCATCACAGCCATGAAAATGAGCATCACCTCTCGGAAACTGAAATATTCCGGAGTAAAGATACCATGACGGGCAATGTCCATCATACCATTGCTCAACACACAGCCCGCAAAAACACCTATGGAGGCAATGATGACCAGCGTTTTAAACCGGGCCGCCTTGGAGCCGATGGCCGAATTGAGGAAGTTGACCGCGTCGTTGCTCACACCTACATAGAGGTCGAAAGCAGCAAGAACGAAAAGGAATATCACTATTCCGAGAAACATGAAATCCATAATCTTGGTTTTGTTTGGTATATGTTTTCGCCGCAAAAATAGATGTCGCATATTTTCACATAGTGACAAAACGGTTAAGAAAGTGTTACGGCCACCCCGGGCATAAGATGACGGGGAAACGCCCCAGCGCGAAGGTGACGAAAGAGAGAAAGACGGGTTGTGATATTCATACCATATATTATATATAAGGAGTGTGACACCTAAAACTAATCGGCAAAATGAAAAACTGTTGCTCTGCGGTTTGGGGCGTTTAACTGAAAAAAGTTCACACTTTTTTAACAGCTACCGATACGGCTTTTTGGTAGTTAATGCCTAATATTGCACCGTATAACACTATCTCAGCCTCAAAAAAAGCTGAGACAAACGATGACCATGATTATGACAGACTATAAGATTTTGGTGGTGGACGACGAACCAGACCTGAGAGAAATCCTGCAATGCAACCTCGAGAGTGCCGGCTACCGCGTAGAGACAGCCGCCTCCGGCGAAGAAGCCATCAGCCTGCTCACGCCAGAATATTCACTTATCTTGCTCGACGTGATGATGGGCGGTATGTCGGGCTTCAAAACGGCTGAACACATTCGCAAGACGCTCAACAACAACATCCCCATCATCTTTCTCACTGCCAAAGACACCGAGAACGACCTGCTCACGGGGTTCTCGGCAGGGGGTGACGACTACATCTCCAAGCCTTTCTCACTCCACGAAGTGCTGGCCCGCATCAAGGCAGTGTTGCGACGTGTTAACGCCCAAAAACAACCAGCCGCCACGCTCTCACTCGACAATCTCAAGATTGACTTCGAGCGCAAGCTCGTCACCGTGGACGGACGCGACGTACGTCTCTCACCCAAAGAGTTTGGCATTGTTTCGATGTTGGCCGCCAAACCGGGACGGGTCTATTCGCGCGACGAAATTCTCAAAGAGGTGTGGCGAGATACGGCCTACGTGCTTGACCGCACCGTCGATGTGCACATCGCCCGCATCCGCCGTAAACTCGGCGAAGAGGCCCATCGCATCACCAACCGACAAGGTTACGGCTATTGCTTCATTTGAATAACGAAACCACCGACAAGAGCTTTGAGATGAAACCAATCACATACAAAGCCAAACTTCTCATCAACTTCACCCTCATCTTTGTGGTCTTTGCTGTAGTGCTCGTGTTGTTTCAACAACGCCGAGAGACCACCTACCGCCGTGAGCTGCTTGAGACACGCCTGCGCACTTATGCCGATCTCACGGCTGCCGAAGCCCAACTGACGTCTGATACCGGACAAACCGTCTCGGGCACCGACAGCCTCGTGCGTCAAAGCCTGCTCGCCACTTTGCCGGGCGACCTGCGCCTCACCATCATCAGCCGCCAGGGGAAAGTGATCTTTGAGAGCGACGCCAAAGCCTCACGACAGACCGAAGACCATGCCGGACGCCCGGAGGTGAAACGGGCCGTAACAAAGACAGAAGGTAGCGACATCCGACACTCTGAGTCTACGGGTGTCACCTATTTTTATTTTGCAAAAAACTATGGTGGCTTTATCGTCCGCGTAGCCTTGCCCTACGACGACACCGTGCAAAACTTCATGAAGGCCGACAACATATTCTTGTGGTTCGTCCTACTCATATTCCCCGTGGTGCTCGTCATTCTCATCCGTCTGTCAGACCGCTTTGGCAAAGCCATAGCCTCACTGCGCCACTTCATCGACTCGGCCGAGCGCGGTTTGGTAGACTATGACCATATCTCATTCCCCCACTCTGAGCTGGGCGACGTGGGACGGAAGGTGACCCATTGCTATCGAAGGCTCGAAGAGACCGGTCGGCAGATTGCAGCCGAGCGTGAGCGCCTCATTCGCCATTTCCACTATTTCGAAGAAGGCATAGCCATCTTTTCGGCCGACCGGCAAAAAATGTATGCCAACCCACGCTTCCTCCAATACGTCAATACCATCCTTGACCGCCCCACAGCCAATCTCAACGCCATATGGACGGCCGAAGAAATGAAACCGGCGGTTGAGTTCCTCGATATTACCGAAAAGCAACAAACCACGGCCGATGTGCCTTACTTCAAGTTCAACATCACTACAGGTGGCAATTGGTTTGCCGTGCAATTATTGGTCTATCGCGACGCCACCTTCGAAATGACCATTGCCGACGTGACGCGGACCGAAAAAAACAAGTTGCTCAAACAACAAATGAGCAACAACATCACCCACGAACTCCGTACACCTGTGAGTAGCATTCGAGGCTATCTCGAAACCCTCACCGACTGCCCGGGACTCTCTGAGGCCAAAAAGCAATACTTCATCCAAAAAGCCCATTCACAGGTGGTGCGCCTCACCGACCTCATACGCGATGTGGCCCTTATCACCAAAACCGAGGAGGCTCCCGAGACGCTTCCCAAAGAGCGGCTCGACGTCTCTGCCGTGGTGGCCGATATTTTTGAAGAACTGCAACAGCCGCTCCACGACGCCCATATGACGGCGGTCAATGCCGTTCCCAAAGGCACTATGGTGACGGGCAACTATTCACTGCTCTACTCCATTTTCCGCAACCTCACCGAAAACAGTCTGCGCTATGCCGGCGAAAACACGCGTCTTGTGGCAGAATGTTACAACGACGACGGCGAATATGCCTATTTCCTTTTCTACGACACCGGCGTGGGCGTTCCCGAGGAGCACCTCAAGCGTCTTTTCGAGCGTTTCTATCGTGTCACCGAAGGCCGTACACGCGACTGTGGCGGCACCGGTTTGGGCTTGAGCATCGTACGCAACGCTGTGGCTTTCCACTCAGGCACCATCACCGTGCGAAACCGCAAAGAGGGCGGCCTCGAATTTCTCTTCACGTTGAAGAAGTAAGACACGATAGCATTGATTTATAAAATCATTAAGACCTTCAAAAGCTTGTCTGCCATTAAGCTTTTGAAGGTCTAATTTGTTCAATGACAAATATGATGTTCTTCTTCTTCAACCATCAAATCGAAAAATACGATACGATTTATTGGTTGCATCTATAGATGAGTTGATGGAACCTGATGTTTGATACTTATTCATCTTATCAAGATTGACAAAAAA
>JAHAWW010000245.1 GCA_018383375.1 Prevotellamassilia sp.
GCAATTATACATCTCATAAATGCTGTGTTGTGATATTGTCGCGAAGTTACGCCAAGACCGCCGAAATGACAAACAAAAACTAATTTTTTTACCTGTGATGCGGCGTTAGTTGAAAAAAAGCGTCGCACAAAGCCTTGTTGGTGTTTGTTTATAATAATTGTCTCATCACCTTAAGTCTATCTTTATGAAGCGCTTATTCGCTTGTTTTTCGAGCCTTCTCTTTCTTTTCATGTTTTTCGCAGCTACGGTCGGGGCGCAATATGGGCCGACTCATCTCTAACATCCCTATTGCATGGAGCGTTGACTGAATTACCCTTTCGAGTCATCTTTTTTCCGCTTTGCCGCCCGGCCTTATTTTTGTTCGTAAATCAGGGTTGAGCGTGACGCAATTAAATATTTTTTAGCTCGGCCGCTTGATTGCTTGGTCCCGAACGCTTGAAAAAAGTCTTCAAAACCTCCTCGGCGACCGTGGCTTAGGGAAAGATTTTCGTGGAATAAGCCCGGTTTTTCCTGACATAAGGACAGTTTTTCCTGCTATACTGACCCTAAGCGGCTGAATAATAAAAAAATAGAGCCAAAAGGCTCTATCTCTTCTACTATACCTTGAAGTTAGGCATTGATTGATGACCAAACAATGACAAATCGGCCCCGGCAGTGGAGTCTTGCCGCGTGCAGGTTTTGCCAATTGATGTGGCTTTAGTCTGTTTGTGTGCCGCGCAGGTTGGCCTGAAGTGTGGCTGCACGCTGTTCGGCCGGATTGTCGGCAGCCGTCCAGAGGCGCAGGTCGGCCAGGGCCTCGGGCAGGTAGCGTTGGGCCACAAAATGGTGAGGATAGTCGTGGGGATAGAGATAGCCGTCGGCATATCCCAGTTCGCTCATCAATTTTGTCGGTGCATTGCGCAGGTGGAGCGGCACCGGCAGTGCGCCTGTCGATTTAACCACTTCGAGCGCGCGGTTTATGCCCATATAGGCCGAATTGCTTTTGGGACTTGTGGCCAAATAGACTGCCGCCTCGGCCAGTGGGATGCGGCCTTCGGGCCAACCGATTTTCTCTACGGCCTCAAACGCCGCGTTGGCAATGAGCAGGGCATTGGGATTGGCCAAACCAATGTCTTCGGAGGCAGAAATGACCAAGCGGCGGGCAATAAACTTCGGGTCCTCGCCTCCCTCAATGAGGCGTGCCAGCCAATAGAGCGCGGCGTCGGGGTCGCTGCCTCTGAGGCTTTTGATGAAGGCCGAGATGATGTCGTAGTGCATCTCGCCCAACTTGTCATAGGCCATGGGCGAGTGTTGCAACTGACGGGTGACGCGGTCGTTGTCGATGATGATTTCGCCCGAGGGCGTGGCGGCGCAGAGCAGGTCGATGATGCCCAGAAGTTTGCGGGCGTCGCCGCCGCTGAAACGCAAAAGAGCGTCGGTCTCTACAATCTTGACGCCACGCTCGCGTAGCAGGTCGTCGTGGGTCACAGCCCGTTCGAGCAGGGTGAGCAAATCAGCTTTGCCCAGACTCTCCAACACATAGACCTGACAACGCGACAAAAGCGGCCGAATGACTTCAAAACTCGGGTTCTCCGTGGTGGCGCCGACGAGCGTAATGGCCCCCTTCTCTACGGCAGCGAGCAGACTGTCTTGCTGCGACTTTGAGAAGCGGTGGATTTCGTCAATGAAAAGTATGGGGCTGTGGGTGGAGAAAAGACGGTTTTTTCCGGCACGCTCTATCACTTCGCGCACATCTTTCACGCCACTGTTGACAGCCGAGAGGGTATAGAAGGGAATTTCGAGACTATGGGCGATGATGCCGGCCAGGGTGGTTTTGCCCACACCCGGCGGGCCCCACAAAATAAATGAAGGGATGTGGCCGCTCTCTATCATGGTGCGCAATGGTGCACCGGGGCCAACGAGATGTTGCTGGCCGATGTAGTCGTCGAGGGTAGTCGGTCGGAGTCTTTCGGCAAGAGGTTGCATAGGCAGAAGGGGCGTGGGGGCGTGGTGAGGGATTGGTGGATGTTTAGCGTGAGGGTAATTTATATTTCGCTTAGTTCGAGCCAGCGCATGGACTTTTCGTCGAGTTCGTCGTTTAGTACCGGCAGTCGTTTGCTCTTTTCGGTGAGTTCGTCGACGCTCAGTGTGCCTGAGCAGAGGGCGGTTTCGATGTCGGTTTTCTCTTTCTCGAGCGCCTCAATCTCTTTTTCGAGTTGGTTCATCTCTTGTTGCTCCTTGAAAGAGAGTCGTCGCGGCCTGTTGGCGTGTGGCCGGGCCGCTGTGGGCGCCGCTGTGTTTTTGGTCGGTGTGTTGGCGGGAGGCGTGTCTTGCAGATTGAGCCATTCGCGATATTGCGAGTAGTTGCCGGGGAAGTCTTCGATTTTTCCGTCGCCTTTGAAGACGAGCAGATGGGCAACAACACGGTCGGTGAAATAGCGGTCGTGGCTCACCACAATCACACAGCCGCGGAAGTCGGCCAAATATTGCTCGAGGATTTGCAGGGTGGGGATGTCGAGGTCGTTGGTAGGCTCGTCGAGCACAAGGAAATTGGGGTTTTTCATCAACACCGTGCACAGGTGCAACCGTCGCAGTTCGCCGCCCGAGAGTTTGTAGATGTAGTCTTGTTGTCGCTCGGGCGGGAAAAGGAAGTGGGTGAGAAATTGCATGGCCGTGAGTCGTCGTCCGCCGCCAAGGTCGATGGTTTCGGCATATTCGCGCACGGCGTCAATGACTTTCTTGTTTTTATCGAAAGCCATGTTTTCTTGTGAGAAATAGCCAAACTGCACAGTCTCGCCGATGACAAAACGACCAGAAGAGGGTTTGACCAGGCCAAGCAGCAGTTTGATAAATGTGGACTTGCCGGTGCCGTTGGCGCCGATGATGCCCATTTTTTCAAACCGCGTGAAGTTGTAGTAGAAGTCTTTGATGAGCACGCGTTCGCCGCCGTCTGACGTGGGAAACGACTTGCTCACATAGTCTGCCTCAAAGATTTTTGTACCAATGTAGCCACTTTTCACCTCGAGACGTGCGGCTGCTTCTTCGCGTCGGCGTCGGGCCTGCTGTTCGAGTTCGTAGAAGGCCTCTTTGCGATAGCGTGCCTTGGTGCCGCGTGCTTGAGGCATTCGTCGCATCCACTCGAGCTCTTTGCGATAAAGGTTGGCGGCGCGTGCGATATTGGCATTGGTGGCGGCCACTCGGGCTTCGCGCTTTTCGAGATAATAGGCGTAGTTGCCGCGATAGGTGTAGAGCCCCTCGTCGTCGAGCTCGATGATGGTGTCGCAGACGCGGTCGAGGAAATAACGGTCGTGGGTGACCATGAGCAACGACTTAGTGTGTCGGCGCAGGTAGTCTTCGAGCCATTCAATCATGGCGATGTCGAGGTGGTTGGTGGGCTCATCGAGAATGAGCAAATCCGGTTCGCTCAGCAGTGCGCCGGCCAGCGCCACACGCTTGAGTTGTCCGCCCGAGAGCTGTCCGACGGTTTGCAAAAAGTCGGTGATGCCCAGCCGCGACAAGATTTGTTTGGCTTTCAACTCAAAGTCCCAAGCCTCGCGGCGTTCCATTTCGGCGGTGAGGTCGTCGAGACCGGGATTGCCCGGCGTTTCGAGACATTTCTCATAGCGCGAAATCAAGGCCGCCAGTTCGCCGGCATGAGCAAAACAGGCATCGACGACGGTGAGCGTAGGGTCGTAGGTGGGCGACTGCTCCAAATAGCCCACACGCAGGTCGCGGCGAAACGTGATGCTACCCGCGTCGTAGTCTTCACGGCCCGTGATGATGCTGAGCAGGGTGGTTTTGCCGGTGCCGTTGCGGGCAATGAGTCCCACACGCTGACCTTCGGCCACCGAGAAGGATATGTCGTCGAAGAGCACGCGGTGGCCGATGCTCTTGGTGAGATGTTGTATGTCGAGAAAAGGCGTCATAGGGGAGAAACGTAAGGTTGAGACGCGTGGTTTAGAATTGCAGATAAATGAACGGTTGCACCTCGCTGCCTTTGACTTGCACCAAAACGATGAGCAGCAAGACGAAAACCAAAACCTGCCATGGCCATTTGAGATAACCCATGAGATAACCGGCGGTGTCGTTCCAGCGCGTCGGCAGGAAGTGGACCACAAAGCCCAAGACCATCAAGGCGATGACGGTGGGATAGCCGGCGATGAAGCCGCCAATGAGTTCGGGATGGAACTCCGTGAAAATTTTTTGCAGCATTATCCACGAAGCCTCAAACGAGGTGTTGGCAAAAAACAGCCAGCACAGACACACGAGGTGAAACGTCAGAATGACGGCAAAAAAGCGCTTGACGCCGCCCGAGTGGTAGTGCTTGTCGTGGCCCAGCGCGAGGCGCCAGGCTTTGTGTAGACAAAGGGCTACGCCGTGGAGCGCACCCCACACGAGAAAGTTCCAACTGGCACCGTGCCACAGGCCGCCGAGCACCATCGTGAGGAACTGGTTGAGATACATGCGGAGCCGGCTGCAGCGGTTGCCACCCAGCGAGATGTAGAGATAGTCGCGCAGCCACGTAGACAGGGAAATGTGCCAGCGGTGCCAAAAGTCGGTGATGCTGTCGGCCTTGTAGGGCGCACGAAAGTTGGCCGGGATGTGGAAACCAAGCCACAGGGCAATGCCGATGGCTATGTCGCTATAGCCTGAAAAGTCGCAATAAAGTTTGAGGGCGTAGCCATAAACGCCGATGAGGTTTTCCAAACCGCTGTAGAGTGACGGGTCGTCGAATATGCGGTTGACGAAATTCTCGCCGATATAATCTGAAATGATGGCCTTCTTGAACAGTCCCATCATCACAAACCACAAACCGAGGCCAAACATCTCACGCGTCACCTTGAGCGGCTCACGCAGTTGGGGAATAAAGTTGCGTGCACGCAAAATAGGGCCTGAAAGCAGGGTGGGGAAGAACGAGACAAAGAAGGCCAGGTGGAGCAGCGACCGGGTGGCCGGCATTTGGTGCCGATAGACATCGACGACGTAGCTGATGCTTTGGAAAGTGAAAAACGAGATGCCCAGCGGCACGAAGATGTCGGGCACGTGGCCCTCTATGCCCAGCAGGGGCAACACGTCTTTGCCCACGAAGACCGCATATTTGAACCAGCCCAACTGCAGTAGCATAAAGCCCACCGCAACCCAGAGCCACAGGCGTCTGAGTCCTTGTCTCTGCGTCTTCTCCATAGCCAAGGCACACCCATAAATCACCAAAGTGATGACGCCCAGCAACACGGCATATTCGCCGGCATTCTTATAATAAAAGTAATAGGAGAAAGCGATTACGTAGAGCAGGCGCGGCACGTCGCGGCGGCCGGAGGCTGTGAAGTAGTAGCCCACCATAAAGGCCGTGAAGAGAAACAGAAAGAGCGCACTGTTGAATAGCAGTGGCTCTGTCGGTGAGAAAGTCAAAAGATGAGCAATACGCTCGAAGAATTCAGACATAGGGCAGTGGCCTCGTGGCCGAGACGGTGCGGAGGGTGAGAATGGAAATGGTGGGTTAGTTTGTCGTGGCGGGTGCCGTGAGATAGCTGTTGTAGGCCGAGAGGATGGCTTCGCCCAAGAGGTTGCCGTGGAGGCGGTAGCCCTCGGGGGTGAAGTGTATGCGGTCGGGGCGCATCAGTTTGGCTGCCACCCAGTTTGACGCCGAACTATCACCGCCGGCAATGGCGTTGAGATTCCACACGGCCAGTCCTTTCTCGTTGCCGAAGGTCCTAATGACTTCGGCACACTTTGCCGTCATGGGGTTGGCGCCTCTGACGCTCGTGCGGCGGCGTTGGGTGCGTGAACCTCGGCGCACCGCCTGCGTGGTGGTGCGTGAGAGGTAGTCGCCCGGTGGTGTGGTGAGCATGATGACGGCCTCGGGACAAGCCTCAGTGAGGCGGTCGTAGATAGTCTCGAGTTGCCGGCGATGGGCTTGCGGATCGTAGCCCATGCCGTGACACTCGTTGGTGCCGAACGACACAATAATGAGGTCGGGAGTCATCTCGGCGATTTGCTGTGCGCGCTGAGGGGTGATGAAGCCTTCGGCCGTGGCGCCGTTTTGGGCCAAATAGTTGAAGCGCAAACCGACAGAGAGCGAGTCACCCTCGGCGCGGCCCCAAACTTTTTCGAGCGTAGTGCGCACGGCGGCGGGATAGGTGCCACCGGCCACGTGGGAGTCGCCCAATTGCACCACCTTCAGTGCGCGTCCGCTGCGGGTCAAGACGTCAAACACGCGGCCAAGGCGGTCTGCGCCCTCAAGGATGTTGGGAGCCGTGTGGGCAAAGCCGCCGGGCAGCGAAGCCTGCAGTTTGGCTTCCTGCCAGCGCTCGGAGATTGCTCGGCGGCCTTTGTCTTCGAGCGTCTTGATGTGGTGTGATTTGTATTCGGGTGAAGTGGCGTCGATGCGGTCAGCGGCCAGAGCCGAGACGGCATAGCCCAAAG
>JAHAWW010000246.1 GCA_018383375.1 Prevotellamassilia sp.
CTTTGGCGGCCCGGCATAGTCCGACCAAACAAGTTTTTCGCGTTTATACAAGCGTGAGTGACAATCATGACCAATCTCGCCCAAATATTAAATTAAAACCAAAAGAAACCTTAAAGTTTTCTCACCCACCAAATAAATTCGTATTTTTGCATCGGAATTCCTAATAAATCACACAGATACAATTATTTGTACCTTTATTTCAATGAAGATGAAATTACTTCTGGCTTCGGCCTGTGCCCTCTTTGCTTTCACATCTTGTATCAAAGATGAGGCACTCAATGCCGAATGCGACATCACCGGCGTGGACTCTCTTTGGCTTCAATCCCATCGCGACATTCTTATTGGCAACCCCATTGTGGCCAATGAGCGCGTGAGCTTCAATGTGGCCAAAGGCACAGACATCACCGCGCTGGACCCGCGTTTCTATCCCACTCCCGGGGCGCGACTCATGGCCATCGGTCCTGATGGACAAGAAGTGGAGGCCAACGGTATGGTGCGCGATTTCACCACGCCAAAAAACTATACCACCTATTCCGAAGACGGCCTTTGGCATAAGAATTATGTGGTGTCTTTTGACACGCTCATGATCAAGTCAAACTACAATTTCGAGCACTATCAGCTCGAGAGCCGCGGCCGCTTCTACAATTGGTTTGAAGTGGACGAAAACGACGCCACACAGACGCAACACATGTATTGGGCCACAGGTAATCCCGGCTATGCCCTTACCGGCAAAGGCACCTCGCCCGACGTCTACCCCACCCAACCCATCGAGGGTGGCGGACCCGACGGTAGCAGCTGTATCAAGCTGACCACCTGCTCCACGGGTTCTTTTGGTGAAAACCTGCCCGACCCCATGCCCATCGCCGCCGGCAACATCTTCCTCGGCGAGTTTCGTGTGGCCTATGCCACCATGCGGCCGCGCAATGCCACCCGTTTCGGTCTCCAGCTCGTGGGCGGCGAACCCATTTCGCTCGAAGGCTATTATAAATATACTGCCGGCGAGACTTTTATCAACGAACACAAAGAGGTCTTGGCCGATCGTCACGACACCGCCGACATCTATGCCGTGGTCTATGAAGTGGACCCCGCCAACTTTGTGCCGCTCAATGGCGACGAGGTGCTCACGTCAGACCGCATCGTCTATATGTCGCGCATTGCCGACCCGGGCGAACCTCAAGAGTGGACCTATTTCAACGAGCCTTTCCGCTTGATGCCCAATAAAACCTTCGATCCGACACGCGTCAAAACCAATGGTTACGCCGTTGCCCTCGTGGCCACTTCAAGCCGTGAAG
>JAHAWW010000247.1 GCA_018383375.1 Prevotellamassilia sp.
CCGTGTTTTTGAAGAAAAATGCACAAAAATACCCACAAATGGTGATAGCCCATAGATTCGGTTGTGAAGAGAAAAGTTGTAATTTTGTCGGTGAAAACGAGTATTGCAGTCTTTTAGTTGAAGCGATAAAGAGTTTAAGCGTCAGACAAATGTTTCGGTGCTCGACAACTCTTGTTCACTTGTCTTTTAGTCTGTTTGCGCTCTCAGTCTCTCAGTCTCTCAAATCATGCTTTTCCCCTACAACGAACAGACCAAAATGAGCGACATCATCTCCGGCGAACCCACTCTGCTTCAGATGATGAGCCGCTTTGGCATCCCCTTAGGTGTCGGTGAGCGCACGGTAGACGAAGTGTGTCGTGCAAGCAATGTCCATGTGCCCACATTCTTAGCCGTAGCCGCTTTCATCAAACACGACGGTCATTCCGAGGTCGGGCTGAGTCGTCGCGTGTCGGTGGCAGCACTGGTGTCTTACCTGCAGCGTGCCCACAGCTATTTCCTCGACTTTCAGTTGCCCGGCATACGTCGCCGTCTGCTTGAGGCCATCGATTGTTCCGGAACCGATGAAGTGGCCTTTCTCATACTCAAGTTTTATGATGAATATATGGGCGAAGTGCGTCGCCACATGACCCACGAAAACAGCAAAATCTTCACCTACACCGAACGTCTTGAAGCTGGTCGTCTCACCGAGGGCTACAGCATTGAGCGCTACGAGCGCAGCCATGCGGCCATCGACAAAAAACTTCAAGAACTAAAAAACATCATTATCAAATATTACACGCCGGCCGGCTCGTCTGACCCTCTCGTCGGCGTGTTGCTCGACATCTACAATTGTGAGGCAGACCTGCGTATGCATTGCGCCATCGAGGACCAAATTTTCATTCCCGCCGTCCGCAATCTTGAACAGACCCTTTTGGCCTCAGGGGCCGACAGCGAGCGTGAAGGCGCACAGCCCGAACCGGCCAACAGCGAAACCCTCTCAGAGCGCGAGCGCGAAATTGTGGCCTGTGTCGTCAAGGGATTAACCAACAAAGAGGTGGCCGACCGCCTTTTCATCAGTGTCAACACAGTCCAGACCCATCGCAAAAACA
>JAHAWW010000248.1 GCA_018383375.1 Prevotellamassilia sp.
AGTTTTTCTTGCCATTCCGCTCGCCTTGCACTAACTTTGCAAGCGCAATAAAACTGCCTATTTTTCACCCAATAATATCATCAACAACACAATTCTTCCAAGTAGATTATGGTAGTTTACATCGTACTCGCTTTTATCGTGGGGTATCTGTGTATCGCCCTTGAGAGCGTACTGAAAGTCAACAAAGCGGCACCGGCCCTGCTGATGTGCGTGGCCTGCTGGGTGCTCTATATGATTGACCCGACTCCCTTCATCAGTATGATGCACGAAGGTGCATGGGCCGAGTTTACCAGGGAATTCCAAGGGGCGGGCAGTGCTGTGTCGGCTTTCGTGAGTGAACACATCCTGCTCTCACACCTGGGTGACACGTGCGAAATCCTGTTCTTCCTGATGGGCGCCATGACCATCGTGGAAATCATTGATGCCAACGGCGGATTTAACTTCGTTCGTGATTCACTCCAGACCACCAGCAAACGTAAATTGCTGTGGCGCATCACGTTTATGACGTTTTTCCTCTCGGCCGTGCTCGACAATCTCACCACCAGCATCGTGATGATTATGGTGTTGCGCAAACTTGTGAGCGACAATCACGACCGTATGCTCTACGCCAGCCTCATCATCATCGCCGCAAATGCCGGCGGTGCGTTCTCGCCCATTGGCGACGTGACTACCATTATGCTGTGGATTAAAGGCAACATCACCACCGTGGGCGTCATCAAAGAAGTGCTTTTGCCCTCAATAATGGCCGCTGCCGTACCGGCTTTGATTTTGCAATTCCACCTTAAGGGCCAGTTGCCACCGGCCGAACATGCCACCGAGGGCGACGCCTTGCACTTCTCTGCCGTTGAGCGCAAAGTCGTGTTTTGGGTAGGCGTGGGCGGCTTGATATTCGTGCCCATTTTCCGTTTCCTCACCGGTCTGCCGCCGTTTATGGGCATCTTGCTCGTACTCGGTCTGCTCTGGACTGTTACCGAAGTGTTTTACCGCTCAAAAGGCCACATCGAGGAGCCTATGCAGCAACGCGTCACCGAACTGTTGCGCCGCATTGACATGAGCACCATTCTCTTCTTCCTCGGCATTCTGATGGCTGTGGCCGTGCTGGCTGAGACCGGCGTGCTCGCCGGCTTCGGCGTTTGGCTCAACGATGCCACAGGCGGCAACCACTATATGGTGACCGGCGTCATTGGCGTGGTATCGAGCATCGTGGACAATGTGCCTCTCGTGGCTGGCTGTATGGGCATGTATCCCATTGGCACCGGTGACTTTGCTGTCGACGGCATTTTCTGGCAACTCCTGGCCTACTGTGCCGGTGTGGGTGGTTCGATGCTTATTATCGGCTCGGCTGCCGGCGTCATCGTTATGGGCTTGGAAAAAATCTCTTTCGGCTGGTATCTGCGCCACATCTCGTGGATAGTCTTTGTGGGCTATCTTGCCGGTATGGGCACCTATTGGCTCGAAAAGGTCTGCGGACTGTAACGATTCATTCCCCCTGACATTTATTATATAACCAAACCATTAAAAAACGTATGAAAAAGTATCTCATCGGTCTCTTGCTGCTCGTGTCGACAGTTTGGGCCACTCCCGCACGCGCCTTCGGTTTTGACTGGGGTGTCACTGCCGGTCTTAACCTCACCAAAGTCAATCTGAAGAACGACGCCAAAGCTGTCTTCTCCAGCGACAACCGTGCCGGTTGGTTCATGGGTTTGAAAGGCAACCTGAGCATAGGTCTCGGCTTCGGCGTAGACGCCTCTTTGCTCTATTCACAGCAGAAATACAACCTTGAAGTGGCCGAGTCTTACGGAGCGCTCCAAAGCGAGAGCAAAACCGCCCGTGCCATTTCCATTCCCCTCAACCTGCGCTACAACATCGGCATCGGCAGCATCGCTTCGGTGTTTGTCACCACCGGTCCGCAGTTTGACTTCAACATCGGTTCGCGCAACTGGAACATCTTCAGCAGCAACTATACCGGCAATGACGGTCTTTTCAAAACCGAAAACATGACCACCTCTTGGAACATTGGCGCCGGCATCAAGGTGATGGACCGTGTCGAAGTGGGTCTTGGCTACAACTTCGGTTTGGGCAAGGTGGCCGAAACCGCGCTCTCTAACATCGCCGGCCAAAACATCAAAAGCGATGACCTCAAGGCCAACACATTCAAAGTGTCGCTGGCCATCTATCTCTAACCATCTTCTCAACACTTAACACTATGCTTAGAATAAACTGCTTTTTCAAAGCCAACGAGGGCAAATATGCCGAAGCTCTCGAGGCCGCACTGGCTCTGACAGCCGCCTCTCGCGCCGATAAGGGATGTGTGTCGTACGATACCTTTGAGAGTGCCACGCAACCCGACGTATTTCTGATTTGTGAGACTTGGACAGACGCCGAAGCTCTGGCCGCTCACATGGCAGCCGACCACTTCAGCCAGTATGTCGGCCAGCTCAAGAATCTCGGCCTCATCAAGATTGAACAATTTGATTTCCCCGCGAAATAACGCTCTTAGACGCTTAGGTTTTCAATCAAAAAAATCCCTCCCCTCGCCGCCATCAAGGCGCCAACGAGAGAAGGGATTTTTCCTTTTTTATTTATGGTGTAGAACAACGGGGTGTGTTTAGAAGTCACCGCCCTGGAAACCGCCACCAGGGAAGCCACCACCGCCGCGAGGGAAGCCACCGCCACGATTACCACCGGAGGCATTGCCGTTTTGGCGCGAAGGAGCGGAAGCAGGAGCTGCAAAGATTTTGAGCAGTTGCACTTGGGTGAGTTTCTCTGACAAACGTTTGTAATAGATGCGTTTGAGAGCCACTTCTTTCTCGGCTGCCGTGAAGATGTCTTCGATGCGCTGTGCTGCCTGAAGTTCGGTGAGTTCCTCACGTTTTTTCTCAGACTTTTCACCCGTCTGCGGTGTTTGGCTCGGCCGTTTCACAGCACGGAGCGTGTCTTGCATTTCCACATAAATGGGTTTGAACCACTCAGCCGTAGCATCGTCGAGTTTGAGTCGCTGAGCCATTGTCTCGGCCTGTTTTTCAGTGCGGGCTTTGCTGTCGCCACGTTTGTCGCTTCGCTGTGCCAAAGCCGGTAAAGTCAGCGTGCAGGCCATCAAAATGATAAAAAGTGTCTTTTTCATGTTCGTTAGTTTGTTTTAGTTTTGTGTATAGTTAATGGAGCGATATGATGATTTCTTTGAATGATGATGCAAAGATAGGGTGCGACCACGGCGCATGCCAAACAAAGTCGACGTGTGGCGTTTTTTAATAGACGAAGAGCCCCACTGCGCCCAAAATTAGACGCTTATTTTTGGTCATTGCCTTGTTTTACGTTAACTTCGCTTTCTCAAAAAAACAACCGAAAAAGCACATGAACAGACGCATACTTGTGGCCATGTCGGGCGGCACAGACAGTTCGGCCGTGTGCCTGATGCTCCAAGAGCAGGGCTATGAGGTGGTGGGCATGACGATGCGCGTATGGGATCTTCCTCGTCAATTTCAAGACGGTGCCACCGAGCCCGACTTCATCTGTAGAGCCAAAACCTTGGCCGATAGGCTGGGCATCGAGCACCATGTGGTCGACGTGAGAGAAGCGTTCAAAGCGAGCATTGTACAATATTTCATCGAAGAATATACGTCCGGACGGACGCCCAACCCTTGCGTTATGTGCAATCGCGACTTCAAGTTTCGTTTGATGGAAGAGCAGGCCGACCGCTTGGGATGTGGACAAATGGCCACGGGGCATTATGTCAAAACAGAACGACGTGGCGACGACATCTACCTGCTGATGGGCGACGACGTGGGCAAAGACCAGAGCTATTTTCTCTGGCGAGTGCCTCAGACCACGTTGCGGCGCTGTGTGTTCCCGCTGGGCGGTATGCTCAAAGCCGACGTGAGACGCTATTTGGCAGAGCGACGATTTGACGAACCGGCCCGGCTTGCAGAGTCGATGGAGGTGTGTTTTGTTGAAGCCGACTATCGGGATTTTCTCAAGGCCCAATGCCCCGATTTGGCAGAGCGAGTGGCAGGAGGTTGGTTCACTGATGCCACTGGGCGGCGTCTCGGACAGCATGCGGGCGTACCGTTCTACACCGTGGGACAGCGCAAAGGTTTGGGCATAGCGCTTGGCCATCCGGCCTATGTGTTACGTCTCAATGCCGAGCGCAACACGATTGTGCTTGGCGATGCCAAAGACTTGGAGACTCGTCTGTTGTTTGTGGAAGATGCGCTTTGGGTGAATGAGCAAGAGGCCCTGCTCTCCGACGAACTTACCGTAAGAATACGCTATCACTCCCATCCGGTGCCTTGTCGCATCAGCCGCCTTGACGACGGACGATGGCTGGTCAAGACCACAGAGACCGTCAGTGCTGTCACACCCGGCCAGACGGCAGCCTTTTATGTCGGCAAGCGTCTCTTGGGCGGCGCCGTCATTGCTTCACAAAAAGGCATTGGAGCGTGGAAAGACTAAGAGACTAAAAGGTTGAGCGGCGTCTCTTTAACTCTTTGTCTATTTGACTTTTTAACTCCCAACAAGATAAACGACCATGACCAAATACGCTTTCGCTATCATCATCTGCTTGCTCGGCTTTCTGCCGCAGTGTGTGGAGGCCCAAGTGGAGGAGAGAATGCTGCCAGAGGTGGAAATCGGCAGCAAAGACTCCCAATCCACACTTATGCCCCGACGTTATCGCTATCGCGTCTGCTTCAAAGACAAAGCGGACAACCCTTATTCGCTCGAACGGCCGGATGAATTCCTTTCAGCCAAGTCGTTGGCACGTCGAAAGAAATTCGGTTTGAAAGTAGACCAATATGATCTACCGGTGTCGCCGACCTATCTGAAACGATTGCGCGAAAGAGGCTTCAAGGTGCTCCACCAAAGCAAATGGAACAATTCGGCTGTCATTGAAACAACAGATACGATAGGCGCCGAGAAACTGACAGAAGTTGGTTTCATCACGTCGGTCACCCGAGTATGGCAGGCCCCGGAGGAGAAAGAAGAAACCTCATCATCAGATTTCCTCGATGACCTTTATACCCCCATCGTCACGCCAGACACCGCCAAAAGCATTTCGCCCTATGGTCCCAACCCGCTGCAAGTGGCCCATCTCGGCGTGGACAGCCTCCATGCCATCGGTTTGCAAGGACAAGGCGTAACCATTGCCGTCATCGATGGTGGTTTCAAACGCGCCAACCGCATTGCCGGACTGAGAGGGGTGAAAATTGTGGGCACAAAAAACTTTGTGGACACGGGCGACATCTACGCCACCGGCGGAGACCACGGCACAATGGTGCTTTCTTGCCTCGCCGCCTTCCAGCCTTTCGGGCTCATCGGTACGGCACCGGGGGCTGAGTTTTATTTAATATTGAGTGAAGACGGCGCATCGGAATATCCCGTTGAAGAAGACGCTTGGTGTGCAGCCATCGAATATGCCGACAGTGTGGGCGTTGACCTTGTCAACTCGTCGCTGGGCTACACAAAGTTTGACACAAAGACGATGAACCACACCTATCAAGACCTCAACGGCCGGACGGCTCCCTGCAGTCGCGCCGCCTCGTTGGCTGCCGGCCGAGGCATCGTGGTGGTGAACAGTGCAGGCAACAGTGGCGACGACACGTGGAAGCTCATAGGCACTCCGGCCGATGCCCGCGACATTTTGGCAGTGGGGGCAGTAGACGAAACGGGACTGAACACCTTCTTTTCATCGATTGGTCCGTCCATAGACGGCCGCATCAAGCCCGACGTGATGGCCTTGGGATATGAGGTGAGGGTCTATGACGGTGAGGGGGCACTCACTCAGGCCGACGGCACTTCTTTTGCCTCACCCCTGCTCTGTGGCGGTGTGGCTTGTCTGATGCAGGCTTTTCCCACCATGAATCCCACCGACCTCATCCATTTGGTGAAAACCTCCGGCAACAACGCTCTTCACCCCGACAACGTCTTCGGCTATGGCGTCCCCAATCTGTGGAAGGCGTATATTGAGGCATCTAAGAACCCCACCTATTCGTCCACCCGGAAACAACCATGACCACGCCCATCACCCTTCATCAACTGCTCAGTGAAGTCGGCGAGACCATCCACACGCAGATGCCCGACACTTATCTCGTCACTGCCGAGATAAGCACGGTCTGTGCCCACAGCAATGGCAACTGTTATCTGGAACTGATTGAAAAGAAACCGTCTCAAAC
>JAHAWW010000252.1 GCA_018383375.1 Prevotellamassilia sp.
TCTTCGGTGAGCAGGTTGCGTTCGGCGCTTTTGCCCGAAGGGTCGCCAATCATTCCCGTGGCGCCGCCCACGAGAGCCAGCGGCTTGTGTCCGGCACGTTGGAAGTGTCGGAGCATCATCACCGAGCAGAGGTGGCCAATGTGGAGCGAGTCTGCTGTGGGGTCAATGCCGACGTAAGCGGTCACCTGTTCTTTTTCCAGCAGTTCTTCCGTTCCCGGCATCATTTGGTGGAGCATTCCGCGCCACTTCAGTTCTTCTACGAAGTTCATAGTTGTTTTATGGTGTTTTGTTTGTGATTATGCGGTTTGTGTCAGGGTCTGTTTTCACTCGCCCGGCCTTATGGCGAGGGCTTTGTTTTCGGCCGCTTCCATGATTTCGCGCTCTCCCGGGCCTTTGTCGTTGATGCCACATAGGTGCAAGATGCCGTGAATGATGACGCGGTGCAATTCTTCCTCATAGGTTTTGCCGAAGGCCTCGGCATTGGAGCGCACGGTGTCGAGACTGATGAAGAGGTCGCCACTCACGGTGTTGTCTGTGCAATAGTCAAACGTGATGATGTCTGTGTAGTAGTCGTGGTTGAGATATTGGCGGTTCACCTCCAGTATTTTCTCGTCGTCGCAAAAGATGTAGGCCACGTCGCCCACTTGTTTGCCATAGCTTTCGGCCACGGCCTTGACCCAGGCCGAGTTGGCGCGGCGTTTGATAGCCGGCATCTTCACGTTGATGGTTTGATAGGAAATCATGAGAGTGTGTCAAAGAGTGAGGGTTGGCCGAGGTTGCCGCTCGTGATGTCTCGTCCCAGGTGTTTGTAGGCGAGTTCGGTCACTTCGCGGCCTCGTGGTGTGCGGCGGATGAAGCCTTCTTTGATGAGGAAGGGTTCGTAGACCTCCTCCACTGTGCCGGCGTCTTCGCCGATGGCTGTGGCGATGGTGGTCACGCCCACCGGTCCGCCTTTGAATTTATCGATGATGGTGAGCAGTATTTTATTGTCGATTTCGTCCAAGCCGTAGCGGTCAATGTTGAGTGCTTCGAGCGCATAGCGTGCAATGGCGGTGTCGATGCGTCCGTTGCCTTTCACTTGGGCAAAGTCTCTCACGCGTCGCAACAGGGCGTTGGCGATACGGGGCGTACCTCTCGAGCGTCCGGCAATTTCTTGTGCCGCTTCTTCCGAGATGGGCACGTTCAAGATGTGTGCCGAGCGGCTGATGATGCGGCAGAGCGTTTCGGCGTCGTAATATTCCAGATGCAGGTTAATGCCGAAACGGGCACGCAGAGGGGCTGTGAGCAGACCGCTGCGCGTCGTGGCGCCCACGAGGGTAAACGGGTTGAGGTCTATTTGTATGGAGCGTGCAGCCGGACCGCGGTCAATCATGATGTCGATGCGGTAGTCTTCCATTGCCGAATACAGGTATTCCTCCACCACGGGCGAGAGGCGGTGTATTTCGTCGATGAAAAGCACGTCGTTGGGTTCGAGGCTGGTGAGCAGGCCGGCCAAATCGCCCGGTTTGTCAAGCACGGGTCCGGAGGTGAGTTTGAAGCCCACGCCCAGTTCGTTGGCGATGATGTTTGACAGGGTGGTTTTTCCCAGTCCCGGAGGGCCGTGCAGCAGGGTGTGGTCGAGTGGTTCGCCGCGATATTTGGCAGCCTCGACAAATACGCGCAGGTTTTTCACCACCTTGCTCTGTCCGCTGAAGTCTTCAAAACTCAGCGGGCGCAAGGCGTTCTCAAAGTCGCGTTCGCTTTTTGAGGGTGCTTGTTGCTCAGCGCGTATGTCGAAAGTGTCTTCTATCATAATGAGGGCAAATTTAGCGATTTTTTTGTCAAAAGGCAGAGCCGTGGCAAAAACTGCGGCTGCCGGCCGGCTCAATCACTCTTTTTCGGCCCATTGTTTGAGCAGTTTTTCCACGCCTTGTCTCACCGATTTGAGGCCAAACGCTTCGGGGCGTATCTGTTCCGGAGCGAGCCACATCACCTCTGCGGCGTCGTCGGCGGGGGCGATGACGCTCTCGTTGGCAATTCGGCAGGCGAAAAAGGCGTCTGTGGTGTGGATGTCGTAGTCTGAATAGCGATAGACGTTGGTCTGCGAAAACAAATATGTCCACGCCGTCACGTCGGCCCTAATCTCTTCTTTCACCTCTCTCACCAATCCCTCGTCGAGCGTTTCGCCGGGACACACAAAGCCACCGGGCAGGTCGAGGGTGCCTTGTGCCGGTTGGCAAGCGCGGCGCACTGCCAGCAGTCGGCCTTCGCGGTCGGTGATTACGGCCACCGTGGCTGCCGAGGCATTATGATAGAGTGTGAAACCACAGCGTGCGCAGCGTTTGGCACAGGCGTCGAAGACGGCAAAAACCTCATGGCCGCAGTGTGGACAATAATGAAAAAAGTCGAGAGGGTGGCCCATGGCTTAAGGTGTTTGATGAGGCTATTCGTAAATCAATGTGGTGAGGCGTTCGGGGTCAAACACCTCGGCGGCTGTCTCTTGCAGGGCTTCAGCTGTCACTTCTTGGATTTTCCGGCAGAGGTTTGCCGGGTCATACGGTGTGGCATATTGTGCCCAAGTCTTGCCCATGGCGATGGCATAGTCTTCGTTGCGATCGAGGGCAATGCCGATTTGGCCGCAGAGTTGCTTTTTGGCCGCTTGGAGCGTTTTGGGCGAGAGTTTTTCGTCGATGAAACGGCGCAAAATGCGATTGGTCAGTCGCAGGCAGCGGTCGGTGTCGTGGGTGTCACAGCCAAAATAGGCGCACCACCATCCTGCGTCGGTATAGGTGGTGAGCGACGAGTCGGCGGCATAGACCAGTCCGGTTTTTTCTCTCAGACACACGTTCAGTCGTGAGTTCATTCCCGGTCCGCCCAGCATGTTGTTGAGCAAGAGCAGGGGATAGCGCCGCTCGTCGTGGCCGCCATAGGTTTGTGTGCCAATCACCACATGGGCCTGATGCGTCTCTTTGTTCACGCGGCGCAGTTGAGGCTCGCGTCGCAAGATGGGCACTTGGCGTGTGGGCAGTGGGCCGTCGGGCCGGGGCGTGCCTCGCCAGAGTCGCTCCATCATCTTGACGGCTTTTTCAAACGAGATGTTGCCCAAGATATAGCATGTGGCGTTGTCGGGCCGGTAAAAAGTGTCTGCAAAGCGTCGGGCGTCGGCCGTGGTGTAGCTGCGCAGCCTTTCGGGCTTTCCGAGAATATCGCGACACAAGGGGTGGCCGGCGAAGAGCATAGATTCAAACTCGTCGAATATGGCCTCGGCCGGCGAGTCGCGATAGCTGTCGATTTCATCGCAGATTACGGCCGTTTCTTTTTCTATTTCGCGTTGGGGGTAGGTGCTGTGGAAAACAATGTCGGTGAGCAGGTCGGCAGCGCGGGCAATGTCGCCGCATAGCACCGTGGCACAATAGACCGTCTCTTGTTCGTTGGTGAAGGCGTTGAGGTCGCCGCCCACGCGCTCCAGGCCGTTGCTGATGTGACAGGCGCGGCGGCGGTTGGTGCCCTTGAAGTTCATGTGCTCGATGAAATGGGCCATTCCGTCGTCTTCGGGGGCCTCGTCGCGTGTGCCGGCTTTGACCACATAGCCCAAATAGGCCACGGGCGATGTGGTGTGTTGGTGCACGATGTCCAGACCGCAGTCGAGGGTGGTGTGTTGCAGGAGAGTGTGCATGGTTTTATCTGAAGGCAGGTTCTATCAATTATCTTGCGATAGCCGTGAAGACAGCCAAGCATGATTGAACGCCACCTTCCATTGAAACTAATTTATAGAACCTATCTGAAATATTTGCCCACTATGGGCAGCCCCGAGAGCGGCAGGTCTTTTTTGACGATATAGCCGATGAAAAGGGCAATTATCACGGTGTTGAGGCCCAGTCGTGCTGCCGTGGGCCAGTCTTGTGGCAGCAGGCTCATGGCCGTGTAGGCCGCGGCGGCGAGCAACACATAGATGCCAATGCTCTTGAGTGGATAGGCAATGGGATAGTGGCGCTGTCCCACCACGTAGCTCAACACCATTGCCGTGCCATATCCGGCCACGCCGGCCCAGGCGCAGGCCATATAGCCGAAGTGGGGGATGAAAATAACGTTGACGGCTATCAGTGTGACACAGCCGGCGCCCGAGAACCAAGCGCCCCAAATGGTCTTGTCGATGAGTTTATACCAAAACGACAGGTTGAAATACACGCCCATCATGATTTCGGCAGCCATCACGATTGGCACCACCTTGAGGCCCTCCCAATAGCCGGGCGCGATGATGTGTTTGAGCACATCGATATAGCCCATCACCATGAGGAAGGCGAGCAGGGTGAAGATGATGAAATATTTCATGGCCTTGGCGTAGGTCTCGCGGCTGTCGCGGTTTTTCTGTCCGGCAAAGACAAAAGGCTCATAGGCATAGCGGAAAGCTTGGGTAATCATGGCCATAATCATGGCAATTTTCACGCAGGCGCCATAGATGCCGAGTTGCACCTTGCCCTCGTGTCCGCCGATGAGATGGGGGAAAATCATTTTGTCTACCGTTTGGTTGAGTATGCCGGCAATGCCCAGCACGAGAATGGGCCAAGAGTATTTGAGCATACGGCGCAACAGGGCGCGGTCGAGCCGCCATTTCACCGCGGTGAGTTCGGGCAAAAACAAAAAGGTGATAGAGGCCGTGCAGGCCAGGTTGATGGCAAAGGCATAAAACACGTCGGCGCGGTTCAGCACGACGAAGAAGAGCACATTCAGCGCGATGTTCATCACGATGAAGAGCAGTTTGAGTGCGGCAAACTTAATGGGGCGCCGCTGGTAGCGCAGATAGGCGAACGGCACACACTGGAAGGCGTCAATGGCCACACACACTGCCATCATGCCGATGAATTCGGGATGTTCGGCATAGCCCATGGCCGTCGAGATGGGGCCTATCAGGGCCAACACCGCCACGGCAAAGAGCAGGGCCACGCCGCCCACGGCTATGAGTGTGTTGGCATAGACTTGTTTGGGGTTTTCGCCCTCTTTGTTCACAAAACGGAAAAAGGTGGTCTCCATGCCGAAGGTGAGCAACACAAGCAGCAGGGCCACATAGCTGTACACCTCGGTGATGACACCGTAGCCGCCCGAGGCGGCGGCCAGTTTGGCCGTGTAGAGTGGCACGAGCAGATAGTTCAAAAAGCGGCCCACGATGCTGCTCAGACCATAGATGGCCGTGTCTTTGGCCAGCGAACCCAGTTTTCCCATATCACAAAAGTTTTATTGATGCAATCGGTTTTTTAACCGAAAAAGAGGTAGCAGATGAAGATGGCAGCGATGATGCCGGCCAGGTCGGCCAGAAGGCCGCAACTCACGGCGTGGCGGGTATATTTCACGCCCACCGAACCGAAATAGACGGCCAACACATAAAAAGTGGTGTCGGTGGAACCTTGAAAGATACACGACAGGCGGCCCACAAAACTGTCGGCGCCGTAGGTTTCCATGGCGTTCACCATCATGCCTCTTGCGCCCGAGCCGCTCAGCGGTTTCATCAAGGCTGTGGGCAGTGCGCCCACCCAGTCGGTGGCGGCGCCGAGGCTCTTCACCACCCACGTCAGGCCGCCAATCAACCAGTCCATGGCGCCCGAAGCCTTAAACACGCCGATGCCCACGAGTATGGCCACCAAGAAGGGGATGATGCGCACGGCCGTGTTGAAGCCCTCTTTGGCGCCCTCGATAAAAGCGTCGTAGACATTGACCCGGTGCACCAGTCCGGCCAAGAGAAACGCCATGATGACGCCGAAGAGCATCACGTTGGCCGTGTTAGTGCCCACGGTGTTCATCAAGGGACCGTCGAGGCGCGAAAAGCCCCATATCATCCCGGCCATCACCAGCGACATTCCGCCCAGCGTGAGCAATATGGTGCGGTTGAGCAGGTTGATGCGCTGAAACAGACTCGTCACCACAATGCCGGCCAGTGTCGACACGAAAGTGGCCAGCAAGATGGGAATGAACACGTCGGTGGGCTGTGCGGCGCCCATTTGTGCGCGATACACCAAGATGCTCACGGGGATAATAGTCAGGCCCGACGTGTTGAGCACGAGGAACATAATCATCGGGTTTGACGCCGTGTCTTTCTTGGGATTGAGTTCTTGCATGCCCTCCATGGCTTTGAGGCCCAGTGGGGTGGCGGCATTGTCGAGTCCCAGCATGTTGGCCGAGATGTTCATGAAGATGTTGCCCACCACGGGGTGTCCCTT
>JAHAWW010000253.1 GCA_018383375.1 Prevotellamassilia sp.
TCTTCGGGCGTGTCGAAAGCCACGTAGGCCTTGCCGCTTTCGAGCAGTTGGTCCACATATTTCACGTAGATGTCTTTGCGCTCGCTCTGCCGGTAGGGTCCGTAGTTGCCACCAATGCCCACGCCTTCGTCAAACGTGATGCCGAGCCATTTGAAGGCCTCGGTGATATAGGCTTCTGCGCCCGGCACGAAGCGGGTGGAGTCGGTGTCTTCGATGCGGAAGATGAGTTCGCCGCCACGCTGGCGGGCAAAGAGGTAATTATAGAGAGCCGTGCGCACCCCGCCGATGTGCAGCGGGCCGGTGGGACTGGGTGCAAAACGCACTCTGGTTTTCCGTTGGGTCATAATGGTGGTATTTTAATATTTTTTGCGAAGTTACACCAATTGAGCGAGTCTACAAAACGGAGGTGTAAGTTTTTCGGGTTGGATGCTCCGCAGGCGAAACGGCCAACCGGCGGCGCCAGCAAGCCCAAATGCCCCTGCCGCCGGTTTTAATGATTTTTCGAGTTCAAAAAATGGGGGCAAGAGTGACAAAAATACTCGTTTTGCTGTCAGAATACCTTTTCTCGTGGCTTCAAACGCTTGAAAAAGTTCACAAATTCACCATTCGTCGTCTTCTCCTAAGGAGCATCTGTGGCCCAATAAGGGCAAAAAATACGGGAATAAGGGCAATTATTGCTCTCCTTATTCCCGTAATGGCCATAATTGACCAATGCGTAGGCCCCGCCTTTTCTCTCTTTGCCCCAAGGTAACACATCTTTGGCAGAGCGAAAAAGACAAAAGGTTACGGAGTGAGAAGAGGCGAGGGGGATAGCGTGGAATGGTTTGGTCGCTCATTGTGCCGACCTTACAGGCCGGAGATTAGAGGCATTTTATATCCCAGACCAGACGTTATGGGCTAATATGTTACACCGCCTTTCTTGGATGTCCCCCCCAAATCGGGCAAACGAAAGGCGGACGAGCTCCAATCAAAGAACTCGTCCGCCACAACCAATTTATTTATTGACTAACGTTAGTCCGTAATCATAAGCGCGTGTTGGGCGCGCGTTATAGCGCGCGTGAGGGGCGTGAGGGGCGGCGAATAATGAGCTTTTTGTCCGAAGTGAAGCAAATAAGCGGTTTTTTATGTACTTTTGTGCCGTATTATGCGCCGGCGGCGACACAAACCACCACATCCACCGCCGCCGACACTCACACAACCGACAAACAATAACAAAAACACATACACTCATGGCACAAGAAGACGTATTCAAGAAAATCGTTTCACACTGTAAGGAATACGGTTTTGTTTTCCCCTCAAGCGACATCTATGACGGACTCGGCGCAGTCTACGACTACGGACAGAACGGCGTGGAGCTGAAAAACAACATCAAGCAATATTGGTGGAAGTCGATGGTGCTGCTCCACGAAAACATCGTGGGACTCGATGCCGCCATCTTTATGCACCCCACCGTGTGGAAGGCCTCGGGACACGTCGACGCCTTCAACGACCCCCTCATCGACAACCGCGACTCAAAAAAACGCTATCGCGCCGATGTGCTCATCGAAGAGCAAATTGCCAAATATGAAGAGAAGATAGACAAAGAAGTGGCCAAAGCCGCCAAACGCTTCGGCGATAACTTTGACGAGGCTCAGTTCCGCGCCACCAACGGCCGCGTGCTCGAAGCCCAAGCCAAGCGCGACGCCCTCCACCAGCGCTACAGCGACGCCATGAACGCCATGGACCTCGACGAGCTGAAGCAAATCATTCTCGACGAAGAGATTGTCTGCCCCATCAGCGGCACGCGCAACTGGACCGACGTGCGCCAATTCAACCTTATGTTCAAAACCGAGGTGGGCTCTACGGCCGAAGGTGCCTCGACCATCTACCTGCGCCCCGAAACGGCCCAGGGTATCTTTGTCAACTATCTCAACGTGCAGAAAACCGGCCGCATGAAGTTGCCCTTCGGCATTGCCCAAATTGGCAAGGCCTTCCGCAACGAAATCGTGGCCCGTCAGTTCATCTTCCGTATGCGTGAGTTTGAGCAGATGGAGATGCAGTTCTTCGTGAAGCCCGGCACCGAGCTCGACTGGTTCAAGAGCTGGAAACAGACCCGTCTGGCCTGGCATCAGGCCCTCGGCTTCGGCAACGAAAACTATCGCTTCCACGACCACGAAAAGCTGGCCCACTACGCCAACGCCGCCAGCGACATCGAGTTCCGCCTGCCCTTCGGCTTCAAAGAGATTGAAGGCATCCACTCACGCACCAACTACGACCTCTCACAACACGCCAAGTTCTCCGGCCGCAAGATTGAATATTTCGACCCCGAGACCAACGAGAGCTACACGCCCTATGTCATCGAAACCTCTATCGGTGTGGACCGCATGTTCCTCAGCGTGATGTGCCACAGCTATGAAGAGGAAAAACTCGACAACGGCGAGACCCGCGTGGTGTTGCGTCTGCCTGCCGCCCTGGCTCCCGTCAAGCTTGCCATCCTGCCCCTCGTCAAGAAAGACGGACTGCCCGAAAAGGCACACGAAATCCTCAACGACCTCAAATTCCACTTCAACTGCAAATATGAGGAGAAAGACAGCATCGGCAAGCGCTACCGCCGTCAAGACGCCATCGGTACGCCCTATTGCATCACCGTGGACCACGACACGCTCAAAGACAACTGCGTGACCCTGCGCGACCGCGACACCATGAAGCAAGAGCGCGTGCCCATCGACAGCCTCTGCAGCCTGCTTGAAGATAAAGTGAGCCTCACCTCATTGCTCAAGAAAATCCAATAATCGCTATGCGCTTTCTGTCTAATCTCAAACACGCTGCCACCGGCGTAGCGCTGGCTCTCTTCTGCCTCTTGACGCTCGCCGCCTGCTCGGAGTCTGACCCTGTGGAGGCTGTGGAATATCAAGACTGGCAGGCACGCAACGCCGCCGACTTCCAGCAGCAACTGGCCAAGGCCAAAACGGCTGTGGCACAGGCCAAAGCCCAATATGGCGACGCTTGGGAACAATACTGCCCCTGGCGCCTCTTGCGCAACTATGCCATCTCCGACACCATTGGCGGCACGTCGACCGACACCGTCGTGGTGGAAATCTTGAGACACGGCACAGGCACCGTGTCGCCCATTGCCACCGACTCCGTTCGCGTCAACTACATCGGCCGCTATATGCGCAATGCTCTGAGCGACAACGAAGAGAGCCGTTTGAAGGGCGAAATCTTCACCTATACCGGTGTGAGCAAAGACAGCGCCGACGTGTTTAGTCCCAATTATAGCAGCCCGACGACGCTCTACACCACCGGCACCGTGACCGGCTTTGCCACGGCTCTGCAACACATGCACATCGGCGACCTCTGGCGCATTTGTATGCCGCAAGAGATGGGCTACGGCTCTTCGTCGGCCTATGTGCGCGCTTATTCTACACTCTACTACGACCTTGAACTGGTCGGCATCTATCCCGCCGGCACCACGCCGGGCAAAAAGCCTTAAGCCGACAGCGCTGTCAGACCTTCTTTTATGATAAAAACCATCATATTCGACTACGGCGGCACGCTCGACACCGATGCCCGCCACTGGGCACACGTGCTTTGGGAGGGCTATCGCCATCTTGGCGTGCCCGTGAGCGAAGAGCAGTTTCGCGAGGCCTATGTCTATGGTGAGCGTGCGCTGGCACGCAACCCCATCATCGGCGAGGCCGACGACTTTCACACGCTTCTGGTCAAGAAGCTCGTTCAAGAGACCGACTGCCTCGTGGCCCAAGGCTACTGGCAGCCGTCGGCCGAAGAGCGTGAGGCCGTGGTGAGCGGCGTGGCCGACTATTGCAATGCCTATGTCGTGCGCAATATGCACACCACCCACCGCGTGCTCGACGCCTTGTCGGCGCGCTATCCCTTCGTGCTCGTGTCGAATTTTTATGGCAATGTGCAGGCCGTGTTGCGCGGCTATGGCCTTGCCGGCTATTTCCCCAAGATTGTGGAGAGTGCTGTGGTGGGCGTGCGCAAGCCCGACCCTGCCATCTATCGCCTCGGCGTGGAAGCTGCCGGCGTAGCGCCGCAAGAAACGCTCGTGGTGGGCGACAGCTACGGCAAAGACATCGTGCCGGCCAAGACCGTAGGTTGCCGCGCCGTGTGGTTGCGCGGTGAAGGCTGGGCGCCCGAAACTGTCGACGAGACTCTGCCCGATGCCGTCATCACCACCTTGGCCGACCTGCCCGATGCCATCGCACGCTTGACCGAAGCGCAATAAAAAACAAATAAAACGCCGAACTCCGGCGTTTTTTTATTGGCTAAATTTGTAAATATACCCGAGTATAATCGGTAAAAACCGCATCTTTTGTTTGTTTTGCCGAGTATAGTTTGCTATTTTTGCAGAAAAATAAGCTTATGGAACTTATTCCTCGTCCACAATACACAGAGAAGATTGCCGACTTGATCAATCGCGGTATGATGCTTATCCTCGTCGGTCAGCGCCGAGTCGGGAAAAGCAAGATACTCGAGCTGTTTAAGGATTGGCTCATTCTGCATCGTCCGGAAGCCAATATTGTGTATGTCAATAAAGAATTTCAAGAGTTCCGCGATATTGTAACGGCGGAGCAATTATATGATTATGCAGTCTCGCGGTTGCCTGAAGGTGGCGATAATTATCTCCTTGTTGATGAAGTGCAGGATATTGAGCATTATGAAAACGCACTTCGAAGTTTTCACGCCGAAAACCGCTGCCAGGTGATTGCTACCGGCAGCAATGCCTATATCTTCTCGAGTGAGTTGGGTACGCGCCTTTCAGGGAGATATATTGAGATAAAAATATACAGCCTTTCCTATCTCGAGTTTCTGCAATTCCACCGTATGGAAGACAGCGACCAGGCTCTTATGCATTACCTCGTCATAGGCGGTCTGCCCGGCCTGCTCGCCTTTAGCCCTGAAGAGAAATCGCAAACAAACGACTATCTTGAGGGCGTTTACAGCACTATCCTTGTGAAGGATATTGTCAGTAGAGAAAAGGTGCGCAATGTCACGCAATTAGAAAATATCATACGCTTTGTCGCCGACAATATTGGTAAGCCGATATCAATTACCAACATCGCCAGATATATGACTTCGAAGGGCGAGAAAATAAGCGAAGAGACCGTTTCAAACTATCTCAAATATCTTCGTGACGCATTTTTGGCAGTTCCTATAAGGCGTTTTGATATCCATGGCAAAATGCTCCTTGAGTCGAACAATAAACACTATTTTTCGGACCATGGTGTCCGCAACTATCTTTGCGGTGCGGATGTCAGGGGCAGCATTGAAAAGATTATGGAGAATGTCGTATGGAACCATCTGCGTCGGCAGGGGTTTGAAGTCACTGTCGGCCTCCTTCGAGCCGGAGAGATAGACTTCGTTGCCACCAAGGCTGCCAAGCGGATATATATTCAAGTGACCTATCTCCTCGCTTCCGACGATACCCTCAAACGGGAGTTTGGCAACCTCGCCGCTATCAAAGACAATTATCCCAAGTATGTGGTTTCGCTCGATCCTGTCGGTGGAGGGATCAGTAAATACCCCGGAATTAAACATATCAAACTTCGGGATTTTCTGAAAATGGATTTATAAGTCATCATGTTATATTCTTGCCAAAAAAAGGTTGGCTGATATTGCACTTGCAGATTGACTTTTGTTGAGTCGATATTCGGCGTTTTGTATTTATACAAGTCAATAAAAGCCGCAAAAATTTGTCGGTTTGTATAATTATTTGTAAAATTGCATCCGATTTGCCACATTTGTTCTTCCTTTTGTGACTAAAATCTACAAAGATGCATTTGCGGCACAATCTAAACCTATCATTTCATGCTCACTCTTGATTTAGTCTATAAGGCGTCTACTGTGTTGGGCGACGTGATACGCAAAACGCCTCTGATACCCACAGATAAGATAAATCCAGACTGCAACGTTTATCTTAAGCCCGAAAACCTTCAGGTGACCGGTTCGTTTAAGGTGCGTGGTGCAGGTTTTAAGATTTCCCAGCTCTCAGCCGAAGAGAAGGCCCATGGCGTCATTGCCTGTTCGGCCGGCAACCATGCACAGGGCGTGGCTTTGGCCGCTCGCCGATATGGCATCCCGGCACTGATTTGCATGCCGGCCGGTGCGCCCATCAGCAAGGTGGAGGCCACGCGTGAGTTGGGTGCCGAGATTTGTCTTGTTCCCGGTGTCTATGACGACGCCTATGCCCGCGCCATTCAGCTTAACAAAGAGAAAGGGATGACCTTCATTCATCCTTTCGACGACGAGCAAGTCATTGCCGGCCAAGGCACCATCGGTATGGAGATACTCGGTGAGAACCCCGACCTCGACGTGGTGTTTGTGCCCATTGGCGGAGGCGGTTTGGCCAGTGGCATAGCCTTTGCCATCAAGGCCCTCAAGCCCTCAGTGCGTGTGATTGGCGTACAGGCCGCCGGCGCCGCGAGCATGAAAGGCAGCCGCGACCACAACCAGATAGAGTCGCTGGCCTCGGTGCTGACCATTGCCGACGGCATAGCCGTGAAAGAGCCGGGTGTGCACACCTTTGAACTATGCCAGAAATATGTCGACGAGGTGGTGACGGTGACCGAAGACGAAATCTGCGCCGCCATCTTGACCCTCATCGAGCAGCACAAACTCATTGCCGAGGGCGCAGGCGCCGTAAGCGTGGCAGCAGCCATGTTTAACAAAGTAGACATTAAAGGCCAAAACGTATGCTGCATCGTCAGCGGTGGCAACATCGACGTGACCATTTTGAGCCGCGTCATCAACCGTGGTCTGCTCAAAGGCGGCCGTACCACCGAGATGCTCATCGAGATGCCCGACCGTCCCGGCTCGCTCTTGGGTCTTTGCAATGTCATCTGCCGCTTTGGTGCCAACATCATTTCCATCCACCACGAGCGCAACGGCGAAAGCCCCGACGTCAACTCGTGTAACCTCCGCGTGGTGCTCGAAACGCGAAACCTGCAACACATCAACGACATTCACGTCGGTATTGAAGCCGCAGGCTATGACATCTTGCAAGAGAAATAACACACGACATCAATATTTATTCATATAAAAACCTACCTACAACAATGAAAGCTTCAGAAGTCATCGAAACGCTCAAACGGCGTTTCCCGGGAGAGCCTGAGTATATTCAGGCCGTAAGTGAGGTGCTCGACACCATCGAAGAGGAGTATAACAAACATCCCGAGTTTGAGTCGGCCAATCTCATTGAGCGTCTGTGCATCCCCGACCGCATCATCTCGTTCCGCGTCACCTGGACCGACGACAAAGGCCGCATCCAGACCAACATGGGCTATCGCGTGCAGCATTCCAACTCCATCGGCCCCTACAAAGGCGGCATCCGTTTCCACAGCTCTGTGAACCTCGGCATCTTGAAGTTCCTCGCCTTCGAGCAGACCTTCAAAAACTCACTCACCACCCTGCCTATGGGCGGTGCAAAAGGCGGTAGCGACTTCTCGCCCCGTGGCAAGTCAAACGCCGAAGTGATGCGCTTCTGCCAAGCCTTTATGACCGAACTGTGGCGCAACATCGGTCCCGACACTGACGTGCCTGCCGGCGACATTGGCGTGGGTGGCCGCGAAGTGGGCTATATGTTTGGTATGTACAAGAAACTCGCCCGCGAGCATACCGGTACGCTCACCGGCAAAGGCCTCGCCTTCGGCGGTTCGCTCATCCGTCCTGAAGCCACCGGCTATGGCAACGTTTATTTCTTGCAAGAAATGCTCAAGACCCGCGGCATCGACATCAAGGGTAAGCGTGTTTGCATCTCAGGTTCGGGCAACGTGGCCCAATACACCGCCGAGAAACTCATCGCTCTGGGCGCTGTGCCCATCACGATGTCCGACTCTGACGGCTACATCTACGATCCCGAAGGCATCACCCGCGAGAAGCTCGACTACATCATGGAGCTCAAAAATCTCTATCGTGGTCGCATCTATGAATATGCCGATAAATATCCCGGCGTGAAATATGTGGCCGGTGCCCGTCCGTGGGGTGAGAAGTGCGACATTGCCATGCCTTCTGCCACACAAAACGAGATTGACGGCGAAGACGCTCGTCAGCTCCTGGCCAATGGTGTGATTGCCGTGTCGGAGGGTGCCAACATGCCCTCTACGCCCGAAGCCGTCGACGCCTTCCTCGAGGCCGGCATTCTCTATGCTCCGGGTAAGGCCGCCAATGCCGGTGGTGTGTCGGTTTCAGGTCTTGAAATGACACAAAACGCCCAGCATCTCTCTTGGACTGCCGAGGAGGTGGACCAGCGCCTGCACCTCATCATGGAAGACATTCACGCCCAGTGTGTGAAATACGGCCAGCGTCCCGACGGCACAGTCAACTATGTGCGTGGTGCCAATGTGGCCGGCTTCATGAAGGTGGCCAGTGCCATGATGGCTCAAGGCATTCTCTAAGACTATCTGTTTAGTCTGTTAGCATCCACAACCGCGTTTAAATCCTCACACCGGGATTTGAACGCGGTTGTGGTGTTTGATGCGCAACAAACGCGAAAAAACGGGTTCATTTTGGCCTTCACGCCATATTTGTATATACCCAAAAGTTTGCCTTTTTCCCAATCACACAATCACGCCTCTGTAACATTCAGATAATGAGCCGATTGCTGTGACTG
>JAHAWW010000261.1 GCA_018383375.1 Prevotellamassilia sp.
TCTTCGAGGCTCTGTTCGTCGCCAATGTCAATGAAGATTTCTTGAAACACACCCATACGGCTCCCTTCGTCGAGGGGCACGGGCATGCCGCATTGCAGCATGTATTGCAATAGACCCACGGTCTTGACACACACCGACTTGCCACCGGCATTGGGACCGGAGATGAGCAGTAGGCGTTTGCCCGCCGGCAGGGTGATGTCGAGCGGCACAATGCTGCGACCGTGTTTTTTGAGTGAAAGTTCGAGCAACGGATGACGCGCACTGCGCCATTCGATGAGCGGCGAAGCCGAAATTTGCGGTACGACACAGCACAAGGCTTGGGAGAAGGCCGAGAGGGCACGAAGGAAGTCGACCTGCCCCAACAGTTGCTGCATGGCCAGCATGTCGGCTACATGAGGACGAATTTCGGACGTGAGCGATTGGAGAATGCGAATGATTTCGCGCCGTTCGGCGGCTTTGAGTTCGCGAATGCGGTTATTGGCCTCGACCACGGCAGTGGGTTCGATAAACACCGTTTTGCCCGAGGCAGACTCGTCGTGAACAATGCCACGAATTTTGCGTTTCACGCCCGGAGCAACCGGAATGACCAAGCGGCCGTCGCGAAGAGTGGGCGTGACGTCGCGGTCGATGTAGCCTTCGGTCTGGGCTTCGCTGATGATGGTGCGGAGCGAATGAGAGATGCCGCGCGATGTCTGTTCGAGCTGGTGGCGAATGGTGAGCAGTTCGGGCGAAGCTGTGTCTTTGACCTTGCCGTAGCGATTGAGCACGGCGTCGATGGCGCGGACAATGTCGTTGAAGGCCGAGAGCCCAGCCACCATTCGGCCGAGGGCCGGATAGCGCAGTGTGGCCGTGGAGTCGGCGGCCTGCGGCTCAACGTCGTCGTCTGTCGTGGCGGTGACGAGGGCGATGAAGTCGCCTGCGGTTTTGAGGGCACGTTTCAAGTCGAAGAGTTCAAGTTCTTCGAGATAGGTGCGCTCTGGGCGTATGCGCAGCAGGGCTTGACGGACGTCGAAGATATTGAGTTCGAGCGTGTCGCCCTCGTCTGCATCGAGCAGACGGCCCATCTCTACCACCCTCTCAAGCGCCTGAACTATCTCTTCGCGCGAGGTCATCATCGTCAGTCGGTTTTCGGCCCACTCCGTTCCAAGCGACGAGAGACAGCGACCCTTGAGCAAGGTGCGAATTTCGTCAAAGCCTATTTTATGTTCAAAACTATCGGGGTAAATCATAGGTATCATTAAAGCGCCCAAGTCTGCGGCAGACCTCGGCGTTGTGGCGTTTTGTTGTTTTCTGTTGCGAATTTACGCCAAAACGTGTGTGTGACCAAGCGAAAGGGACAATTCTTGAGTTGTGCTGCCGATTGCCCATAAGCCTTTAATGGCTGTGGTGTGTTTTTTTTACCCGCCGCCACTCGGCTCTGTGTCACAATCGGCTCAACTCTTCGGGCGTTAAAATTTTGTGTTCGCGCGAATAGCGGTTTTTCTTGTGTTTATGTTCGCGACTATTGGCGTCGATGGCTGCCGACGGCGTAGTTTGTAGCGCTACGCCGCTATAGGCTTGGTAGGCCTCGAGTATGCGGTCGACGTATTCTGTCGTTTCCGAACCAATCATATAGCCGTGTTTCACCACAGGGTCGCGATAGTAGCGCGCTTCTTGTAGATGCCACACATAGGTGCGCACGTCTGTCCACAACGAGGCGTTGCCACCATATTTCTCGCAAAGTCGCATGGCGTCGCGGATGTGGCCCTCGCCGCCGTTGTAGGCGGCCAAGACAAACTTGATGCGCTCACTGTTTGAGCGGATGTGAATGAAGTTTTTGTTTAAGGTGGCTATGTGGCGCCCTGCGGTGTGCACGTTTTTTGAGGCTTGAAACAAATCGGCAGCGGCCACACCGTAGTTGGCGGCTGTGGTGGGCATGATCTGCATCAACCCTCTGGCACCTGCCCCCGACACGGCTTGAGGGTCGAAACCTGACTCTTGGTAACACTGCGCAGCAATGAGGCGCCAGTCCCAACCGGTCTGAGCGGCGGCATCTTTAAACAAATCATCGTATGTAGAAATCACTCCGGCATCCTTGTTGAGGTAACGCGGATTTACGTTTCGGCGGACCACGCGGCGTGTGTTTTCGCGCTCTGTTTCTTGCCGAGTGGTCTTCGCCACGTCGACGGTGGTGGCCCAGCGATTGATGGCTTCGGCCAAAAGCGGCGTCTGCGGGCTCACAGCCCAAAAATGTTTGCTATCTTTGCGTTGTCCCACAGCCACGCCATGGCGGGCCTCCACCTCGGCTTTGGTCAGCGGCAACATCACAAGGTCGGCTTCGCCGGCCGAGAGCAGACGAAACACGGCTGAGGTGTCGGCACAGAGTTCCACACGCACACGCAGACCCTCGTCTGCGGCAAAGGCTGCCACAAAGGCATATTCGCGACCCATGGGCACTCCATGGTAGTCGTAGTAGGTGTCGGGGCCGCTAAGCGTGGCAATGATGAGTTCGCCCGAAGCCACAATCTCGTCTAGGTCTGGCACTGCCCTGCCTGCCTCAAATGCCGACGTCTCTCCCGACACATTTGCCGACGTTTCTCCTGCCCCATGGCTGCCACAAGCTATGAGCGCGCAAATTGTCATCCACGCAAGAATAGTGACCGCGAAAAGTGGAAAAGTTCGTAGTGGTTTCATTTTGTCGGTTTGATGGGTGGTGCAAACAAATGACAGGCGGCGGTTCGGCAATCAAAACAAGCTTCATTGCACTCACCTTGCACTATCATCGACTCTTAGACTCTTAAAACATATCAGATATGGTTAAACACATCGTTATCTTTCGTCTTAAGGACGACATCGAACCGGCACGAAAGGCCGAGATTATGAACCAGTTCAAAAGCGGTATTTTGGCATTGCCTGCCGTCATTCCCACAATCCGTCAA
>JAHAWW010000264.1 GCA_018383375.1 Prevotellamassilia sp.
AAAAATTATTCAGCACCCTCGCCGTGGCTCTCGTAGCCCTCATCGCTTTCACCGCTTGTGGCGGACACGAAAACTCACCCCAAGGCGTGGCAAAAGCCGCGATGGAAGCCCTCCAGTCGGGCGATGCAGAAGCTTATTTCGACCTCATGTATGGGTCGGAAGAAAGCCAAAACCGCGAACAGACCGTGGCCCTCATCAAAGAAAAGGCATTCAAGAGCATCGAAGCCAAAGACGGTATCAAGAGCTATGAAATCATCGAGCCCGAAGAACCCATTGCCGCTGATGCCGACAAAGCCACAATTAAAGTGAACGTATTCTATGGCAACGGACAAGAGGAGGGAAAGACTCTGCGCCTCAAAAAAGACGACAACGGCAACTGGAAACTCCGCAGCTAAGCCTTTCCGCTCGCTTCGACAACCACACACAGACGCACATCGGCCCAACACATCGGCCGGTGTGCGTTTTTTTGCACCTCACGCCCCTGCCGATTAACCGAAAAAAACGTAAGTTTGCAAAATCAACGCTTCAACAACCTCATAACATACCATGAAAAAACGCTTTCTCTCTGTGGGTCTGCTCCTGCTCGGCGCCATGACCGCCGCGGCTCAAGTGAGCCTTGTCAATCCCATACCACAAAAAGTCACCACCACGGCCAAGGCCGGAGGCGAGACCCTCTTCGACGCTCCAACCGCCTGGCACATCGTCTGCGATAAAGCGCGGCAGGGCAGCATCGCCCCGAAAGCCCTCGACGAGGCCGCACCACGGCAAGACGCCAAAGCCCGCTTCACCCTGCGCCTCGGACTTGTGGGCGACAAAGCCGTGAGCAAAGTCAAAAAACAAGTGCCCACGGGCGAAGAAGCCTATTATCTCAACATAGACCGGGGCGGTGCCACCATTGCCGCACACACCGACCGCGGACTCTACTATGGCGTGCAGACCCTGCTCGGCATCATGAGCCAAGGCAAACTCGAAGCCTGCACCATCACCGACTGGCCCGACGTGAAACACCGTGGCGTCGTCGAGGGCTTCTATGGCACACCATGGAGCCACGAACACCGCCTGCGTCAACTCGACTTCTACGGCCGACACAAAATGAATGTCTACATCTACGGACCAAAAGACGACCCCTATCACCGCGACCATTGGCGCGAACCCTATCCCGACACCGAAGCAGCCCGCATACGCGAACTCGTCGACAGAGCCAAAGCGCGCGGCGTACACTTCTATTGGGCCATTCACCCGGGCATTGACATCAAATGGACCGACGCCGACCGCGACGCCCTCGTGGCAAAACTCGAGAAAATGTACGACCTCGGCGTGAGAGCATTTGCCGTCTTCTTCGACGACATTTGGGGAGAAGGCACCAAAGCCGACAAACAGGCCGCCCTGCTCAACTACGTCGACGACAACTTCATCGCTAAAAAACACGACGTCGCACCCCTCATCATGTGCCCCACCGAATACAACCGCTCATGGGCCAGCGACAAAGGCGGCTACCTTCGCACACTCGGCACTGAGATGAACAAAGACGTGGAAATCATGTGGACCGGCAACACCGTCGTTCACTGCATCGATAAAGAGTCAATGCAGTGGATAAACCAACGCATCGACCGCAAAGGCTACATCTGGTGGAATTTCCCCGTGTCCGACTATGTGCGCGACCACATCTTGCTCGGACCAACCTATGGCAACGGGCTCGACATCGCCTCCGACATCTCCGGCTTCGTGTCCAACCCCATGCAGCATGCCGAAGCCTCGAAAATTGCCCTATACGGCGTGGCCGACTACACCTGGAACATGCGCGCCTATGACTATCAGAAAGACTGGGAGGCCGCATTGGCCGAGATTTTGCCAAACGAAAAAGAGGCTTTGCGCACATTCGCACTCTACAACAAGGCACTCGGACCCAACGGACACGGCTTTGCACGCGAAGAAGGCGACGAACTGAAAGACTTGGCCGCAAAGGCCCTGACGCTCGATGACAATGCGCTGAAAGAGATTGGCACCAAATGCCAACAACTGGCCATAGCCTCCGACATCCTCTTGGCCGACAAAACCAATCCCTGGCTCATCAAAGAACTCAAACCCTGGTTGCTCCAAGGCAAAAACGTGGCAGCCTATGGCGAAGCCGTCGTAGCGATGGCCACGCAGGGCGTGGGCGAATTTACCACCTACTACAAACAAGCCCGCTCACTTCGGCAGCAGATGTTTGAACTTGAAAACGCCGACGTGCGCCACCCCTTCCAGCCCGGCATCAAAGTGGCCACCGGTGTGCTCCTGCCCACACTCGACAAAATCTTTGCCCAAAGCGTCGACCGCTATAACAAGGCCCATCAGACCGCTCTTGAGCGTGTGGCCGAATACAACCCCTTCACCCTCACAGCCACCGTCGGCCAACTGGCTCACCAGCCCGTCAGCCTCAATGGCCAAGAGGTGAGCATACGCCCGCTGCTTGAAGTGGTGGGTTGGCCTGCCGACGCCTCCATCACGCTCGAAGCCGACCGCGAGTTTACACTCCAAGGCATGGACTTCAATCTCGGAGTCAAAGACGTGGCGCGACACTTCACACTTGAAGTGCGCCGTCCCAGCGGCGAGTGGCAGCGTGTGTCGTTGCTCCACTACAGTGCCGACGACCCCGTCATCCACACAGGCAACGAACTGGGCGGCATGACCGGCACCGCCATCCGACTGACCAACACTTCGGGCGCCGAGCAGCAAGTCTATTTCAAAAGCTTCAAGTTTGTGAAGCAATAACCCCGCCCTACACTCCTATATATATTATAGGTGTGTCGGCAGTGTCATCATAAGCCGCCCGAGAGTAGGGCGGTGTCAAGCAAGCCTCCGGTCGCTCATCGTAGCGTGCCGGAGGCGTTTGTAGTAAAAAATATCGCGTTTGTGTTGTCGTGATAGATTTTTTGGCAGGCAGAGCACTTGTTTCGCCGTTTTTTACGTAATTTTGGCGCAACTTTTTGACAGTCAAACCATGAAAAAGACTTTACTCCTTTTCCTTTGCGTCGCGCTTACGACGCTCACGGCCTTTGCTGCGGTCAACATCAAAGACGGCGGCAAATACCGCTTTGTGTGTGGCCAATACCAAGGACAGACGGGCTATCTCGTGCTCGGTTCATACCACGAAGCCGTCCCCTATGTCTATTATCTCACCTCGGCCACTGAAGTGCCGGCCGACGCTTGGTGGACCGTCAAAGCAGACGGCGCCGGCTATACCATACAAAACGCCGCATCGGGTGACTATCTCGTCTATGCAGAAGGTCGACCCACCAACGCCACCGGCGAATATTTGGCCAAAGGCTTACAGTTGGCCTCGTCGGTGACCGACGACAACGCCCGCTGGACCTTCACCGAAAATACTTCGGGCTGGCTCGTCATTGAGAATGTCGGTGTGCCGGGACAGTATTTTAATCTGCGCAAAGACGGCACCTATCTGGTCGGCACCTATGAAGACGCCACGACATCCAACAGCTGGTTCCAACTCTACGACGAAAGCGGAGAGTCTGTCGTTGGTTCTGGCGAAAGCGGTGGTGGCACGGCCGGAGAGGAAACAGGGGCCATCGAAGGCGATGCCGGCGTCACCGCCGACGGTTTCTATTGGGAGCGCACAGGACTGGACCAGCCTGTGGTCTACACCACAGATACTTCCAACCCCGTGCTCTACCGTATCGTTAACGTGCGCTCGGGTCTCTTTGTCGACGCCACGAACAGCGACCTTCAACAAGTCACCTCAGACCCCACGCTCTTCTATTTCGTGCCGTCGTCGTCGGGCTTGAACATCTATTCTGATAATGGCAAATACGTTTCAACCTATTTCTATAAATATTATGAAGGCCAGCTGTTCTTGGCGGTCTATGACGGCAACACTTCGGGGAGCAACCTGTGGAAACTGGGCTACTCTGACTACACCGGCTATACCGGCTACACCGTCGAGAAACTGGACAACCTGAGCTCTACAAACTGGAACCAAAGTAATTATCTCTATTGGAACGACTATGACCTTGACACCTCCAGGGGCGTAGGCCTTTATGACGTTGACGAAGGCTCTTCGTTCGTCTTCCAATCTACAGACCAGCGCCACATCGACCATTTGCTCGCCAACGGCGTCACCCTTCCTGGTCTGCAACCTACGGGCTTCCGCGCCTATGCCGACTCCGTGCGCCTCGGCGGTAAAGACTTGGTCTACGACACCAAAGACAAGGTCTATTATGCCACCCTGCCCACGACCGTCAGAGGCGGCCAAGACTACACGGCTACCCTCGAAGCGCATTTCACTCAGACCGACGACACCTATTCATTAAAGATAAACGGTATCAGTCCTATAGACGGGCAAATCACGCTGCCGGCCGTGTCGTGTGAGGAACCTTACACGATGACCGTGCATAACAGCACCGGCGACGAGGTGGCTTCTGCCTCAGTGAATTTCACTTTCTTGCCCTTGGTCGAGGTGAACGTGCCGAGCTGCAACGGAACCACCTACACCACCGGTACTTTGCGCGTCACCTATGCCAATTTGGCCGGTTACGACTCCACTGTCGTGGCTGCCTTCCGCTATCGTGGCGCCACGGCAATGAGTTACAGTAAGAAAAGCTATGCCATCAAACTTCGCGATACCAACGGCAACTCCGTAGACCGTGAGTTCTTCGGCTTGCGCAACGACAACAACTGGATTCTCGACGCCATGGCCGTAGACAAGGCTTGTATGCGCAATCGCGTATCGACCGACTTGTGGAACGATTTTGCCGCAAAACCCTATCAGCGTCGCTTGGGCTGGGAACCCAAAGCCAAGGGAGGCACGCGTGGTCGCTTTGTCGAGGTGTTCCTCAACGGGCAGTATCACGGCATCTACTGTATGACCGAAAAGATGGACCGCAAGCAACTCCGCCTCAAGAAATTCGTACCCGCCACCGAAACCACAACCGATACCATACACGGCACGCTCTTCAAATCCTCACAGTGGAGCTATGAAGTCTTTATGGGACACCAGATGGACACGAAGTTCTTCCCCAAGACCACACCGAGGAGCTACGACAACGACGCACGCTCAGAAACTTGGGCCTCTTATGAGGTGAAATATCCCGATTGGGAAGATGAGAAAATCGATTGGGGACCGCTCTGGAATGCCGTCAACTTTGTCGCAACCAGTGAGGATGCAGTTTTTGAGAGTGGTGTGCAAAGCTATTTCGATTTCCCGGTGCTCAAAGACTATTACCTTTTCATCGAACTGATGCTTGCCACCGACAACCACGGCAAGAATATGTTCTTCTATAACTATGACAAAGAGGGCAAAAGCTATAAAACGGTATTGGGCGTTGCGCCGTGGGACCTCGACGGCACATGGGGTCGCCGCTGGGACGGTAGTAGTAGCCTGACCTATGCAGAGCAGAACTTTGACGACTTCCTCTGGGCTGAGGAACACGGCAACCACACCATCTTCAACCGACTGCAAAACAGCACCTACTGGAACTGGGAACAACTCCTTGCCGAGCGCTACGCCCAACTGAGAACGGGCGAATTCCAAGCCGACAAACTCATCAAACGCTTTACCGACTACGCTGAACTCTTTAGCGAAAGTGGTGCTGACACGCGCGAAACAGCCCGCTGGAGAGCTTACCACGGCAACATTCATGGCGATGTGGAGTATATCAGTACGTGGATTAACGACCGTCTGAATTATCTCGACACGCAATATAATTATACGCCGGTGGTCGATGGTGTGCAGACCGCTCCTGCCGATGTGCCCTTCGTGGCAGCTAAGGGCGGCGACGGCTGCATCTGGCTCCACGCCAACCGTGCGGCGACGGTGAACATCTACACCGCCGACGGCCGTCTTGTCGCCACTCACACGCTCTCGCAGCCCACAGAGCGCATCAATGTGGGCCAGCCCGGCGTTTACATCGTGGCCGGACAGAAAGTCATCGTGAAGTAAACACCTCGTTACATCCCATCCTCTCCCCTCTGCCCGTAATGAAGCAGAGTGGGAGGGGCTTTTTTTAGCTTTGAGTCTGAAGCAGACAAAGAGACAAAGAGTCAAAAAGGACAAAGCGTAAGCAAGGGCGCTCTATTCTTTCAGTCTCTTAGACTATCGTCTTTCAGTCTCTTAGACTTTACACTTTTATCATTCATATTATGTCGCATAAAAAACCAATGGGCAAGCGACCGGCGACCACGCCGCCGCCACTGCCGCAAACGTCAAAGCCCAAGCGTCCATCGCTTTGGGCACGCTATCAAAGCCGGCCTTGGCCCTATTTGCTCGTTTTTATTTTCTCGTTTATTTTCTCCACTTTGATTTATGGCGATGTCTTTCGCCGTGCCGCCGAGGCCAATTTCATTAGCTGTGACGCCACACAGATGAAATTCCTCACCGACCAGTCGTGGGGCTGGCTCTATTGTTGGAGCCGCTGGCTGTTGGTGGCGTTTAAGAGTTTGCCGCTTGGTGCGTTGATGCTCAGTCTCGTGATGACCGCCATTGTCTTTATGGCCGACCGCCTGCTTGGCCTGCCTCGTCGTTGGCGCGGCGTCACGGCTGTGGTGCCCGGTCTGCTCTATTTCTGGATGCTTTCGCTCGGCCTCAATTTGTGGTATAAAGAAGAACCTTCGCTGTTCGTTCTCATCCCCGTCTTGACGGCTCTGTTGCTGCTGGTGGCTACGCTCATCTGCAAGTTCCTGCCCAAGCGTGCCGCCTCAGTGCCGACCGACTCCAAGCCTTGGGGCACACTCGTCGCTGTGGTCGTCTTTGTCGCCGTTGGCCTCACGGCCCGTTTGGGTCATGAAAACGACATACTCACCAGCCGCATG
>JAHAWW010000265.1 GCA_018383375.1 Prevotellamassilia sp.
CTTTGCAAGCACGAATTTGTGTTCGACGGACTGCGTGAAGCATACGGCGGCGACCATGGCGACCCTGCCCATGCCACCACGCTCGACGTGGCCAAGCGTTTGCTCGACTTCGGTTTTCACGCGCCAACCATCTATTTCCCCCTGCTCTTCCACGAGGCTTTGATGATAGAGCCCACCGAGACCGAAAGCAAAGACACGCTCGACGCCTTCATTGCCGTGATGAAGCAGATTGCCGAAGAGGCGCGCGACGACCGCAATCTGGTGAAGACCGCTCCCCACACCACGCCGGCCGGAAGGCCCGACGATGTGCGTGCGGTGAAAGACGCCATTTTCACCTTCAAACCTTCAGCAGACTGACGCCGATATGGAAACGTTTGATTTAATCATCATCGGCGCCGGCCCCGGTGGCTACGAAACGGCAGTATATGCAGCTCATCAAGGCTTGAGCGTGGCCATTGTCGAGGAGGGTCGCGCCGGTGGCACCTGCCTTCAGCGTGGTTGCATCCCCACAAAATGTCTGGCCCACACGGCCGAGATGCTCGACGAAATGCGCCACGCCGCCACACTCGGCATCACCCTGCCCGAGGGCACGCTCGGCATAGACCTCAACCAAGTCATGGCCCGCACACGCGGCGTCATCGACACCCTCACAGCCGGCATAGACGGTCTGCTTTCACGCCCGGGCATCACTCGCCTGAGCGGCCACGGCTCGCTGAGCGCCACCGACACCGTCTGTGTGTCGACAGCCGATGGCCAAACCCAAACCATTTCGGCACCACACATCATCATTGCCACGGGTTCGCGACCGCGCGTGCCCGCCATCGTCGGCGCGGACCTGCCGGGCGTAGTCACTTCCGACGACATGTTCCGCCTCACGTCAGTGCCCCTGCGCCTTTGTGTGGTGGGTGGCGGCGTGATAGGCTTGGAGTTTGCCGGCATCTTTGCTTCGTTTGGCAGTGCGGTGAGCGTGGTGGAGTTTTGCAAAGAAGTGGTCCCCAACCTCGACCGCGACATGGCCAAGCGATTGCGCACCGCCATGAAGAAACGCGGCATCAATTTTGCCACGGAGAGTGCCGTGAAGGGCATTGTGCAAAAGGGCGATGAGCTGGTGGTCACTTATGAGAAGAAGGGCAAATCTGCCGAGGTGGCGGCCGACCTCGTGTTGATGGCCGTGGGCCGTGGACCTCACCTTGAAGGCATTGGTCTTGAGACTGTCGGCATAGACTTCACGCCACGCGGCATCACCGTCGACGCCAACATGCAGACCTCCGTAGCCGGGCTATATGCCATCGGCGATGTCAACGGCCTGTGCCAGTTGGCCCATGCGGCAAGCTTCCAGGGGCGTCGTGCCGTCAACCACATTTTGGGTCGCAACGACGAGATCGACTTCACGCTCATTCCCTCTGCCGTCTACACCGTTCCCTCTTTGGCATCGGTGGGCGTGCGCGAAGAAGACCTTGAGGCCACCGGCCAAGAGCCCGTCATTGTGCGCAAACTCTATCGTGCCAATGGGCGAGCCCTCACCATGGGTGCCGAAGAGGGCTGCATCAAACTCATTGCCCGTCCGTCAGACGGCCGCATCGTGGGCGTTCACATTCTCGGTGCTTCAGCCTCAGAGCTCATCCACGAAGCCGCCGTCCTCATTCGCCAGGGTGCCACCCTCGCTCAGCTCCGCGACATCATCCATGCCCACCCCACGCTGAGCGAGCTCTATCTCGCCGACTGACGCCCCGCCGCCGAAGGACCGGCGCACATTGGAATAATTGACGAGGCCGCATACACCAACGCTATGCGGCCTCGATTTATTCTTTTTTGTGGGTGAAAAGATATAGGCATAAAAAAATCAGCCCGAGGCCAACTTGGCTCGGACTGACAAGAGGGGTTGATGCAAACAGTTGCGATCAATTCATTCGGCCGCTCCCGCAACACGAGAGGTGGCTGCTTTCACAGCTTCGGCATACTTTTCGTATGAGTCTTGGGTCGCTTCGTCGATTTCCTTCAGTTCTTCCGGAGACAGCGACTTGCCGAATTCTGCCATCTCCGCCATCAGATTGGCGTTGATTTCAGCAATTTCTTCAGCAGACGATGCTTTTTCAAGCTTGCTGATGGCCTCGTCAAGCTTGCCTTCAACCTCGGCCACTTTACCGCCGCCACATGCAGAGAGCGCAAACAGTGCCAAAGCGACTGCTGCACAAGAGAAAAACTTTTTCATAGCACAAATA
>JAHAWW010000283.1 GCA_018383375.1 Prevotellamassilia sp.
AAGCCTTCGCCCGCACACTCCGTCAAGCCATCCGCCGCAACGTCTTCAGCGAAACGTTGCCTTCGAGCAAAGGTGTGCTTTAATCCCCCCATCCCCCTCCAGCCATGATTGCAATTATCGACTATAAGATGGGCAACCTCCGCTCTGTGGAGAATGCCCTCCACCGCCTCGGTGCGGAGTTTGAAGTGACGGCCGATGCCGACAAAATCGTGCGTGCCGACCGCGTGCTCCTGCCGGGTGTGGGCAATGCTGCCGAAGCCATGCACAACCTTCGCCAGGCCGGCTTGCCCGAGGTCATCAAGAGCCTCCGGCGGCCTGTGTTGGGCATTTGTGTGGGCATGCAAGTGATGTGCCGCCACTCAGACGAGGGCGACGCCGAGTGTATGGGCATTTTTGATGCCCGTGTGAAGCGCTTCACGCCGACACCCACCGAGAAGGTGCCGCATGTGGGCTGGAACCAAATTGGCAATCTTGAGAAAAAACTCTTCACCGACATCAAGAGTGGCAGTTTCGTCTATTTTGTTCATTCCTATTATGCCGAGCTTTGCCCCGACACCATTGCCACCACACGCCACGGCCTGCTCTTCAGTTCGGCCTTGAAATACGAAAACTTCTACGGCACACAGTTTCATCCCGAGAAGAGTGGCGACACGGGCGAGCAAATCATCAAAAACTTCCTCCAACTCTAATCTTGCCTTATGATACAAATCATCCCGGCCATCGATATCATCGAAGGGCGTTGCGTGCGTCTCTCTCAGGGCGACTATGCGCGCCAAACCACCTACGACGCCTCACCGCTCGACATGGTGAAACGCTATGCCGACTGTGGCGTGACGCGTGTACACGTGGTTGACCTTGACGGCGCAAAGGCCTCCGAGCCGCTCAACCTCAAGACGCTCGAAGCCCTGGCCTCGCTCGACGGTCCGGCCATCGAGTGGGGTGGCGGCATCAAGAGTGAGGCGTCGCTCAAGAGTGCCCGCGATGCTGGTGCGTCCCACATCGTGGTGGGCAGTGCGGCGGCTCGCAAGCCGGAACTCTTTGCCGAATGGCTCAGCCGCTATGGGGCCGATTTGCTGGTATTGGGCGCCGACGTGAGAGCAGGCAAAATCTCTGTCAACGGTTGGAAAGAAGACCTCGACGTGTCCATCGACGACCTCACCGACCGTTTCCTGCCCCTCGGTCTCTCTCAGGTGATTTGCACCGAAATCTCTTGCGACGGTATGCTTCAAGGCCCTGCCACCGAACTCTACACGCGCCTTCAAGCCAAATATCCCGCCATAGACTTCACCGTGTCGGGCGGCATCTCGTCGATGGCCGATATTGAGCGACTCAACGACCTCGGCTTGCGCCGCGTCATCGTGGGCAAAGCCATCTACGAAAACAAAATCTCCCTGCAAGCCATCGCCGAGTTTATCGTGCAAGGCGCATAAATCTCCATCAGACTCTCCCCCACACTCCTATTAAATATATGGTAGCAAAACGCATCATTCCCTGCCTCGACGTCAAAGAGGGCCGCACGGTCAAAGGCATCAACTTCGTCGGACTCAAAGACGTGGGCGACGCCGTCGAACTGGGTCGGCACTATGCCCGCGAGGGAGCCGACGAACTGGTCTATCTCGACATCAGTGCCACGCGCGAAGGGCGCAACACCTTCACCCGCTTGGTTGAGCGCATTGCCGACGACATCAACATCCCCTTCACCGTGGGCGGTGGCATCAGCACCCTCGACGATGCCTCGCGTCTGCTCGACGCCGGTGCCGACAAGATTTCCATCAACAGCGCCGCCATCAAAGACCCGAGCCTCATCAACCGCATCGCCACGCGCTATGGCCGTCAGTTTGTGGTCGTGGCCATCGATGCCCGTCTCGAAGCCGACGGCATTTGGCACGCCACCACCCACGGCGGCTCCAAGGCCTCAGACAAGGAGCTCTTCAGTTGGGCCGCCGAGGCCGAAGACCGTGTGCGGGCGAAATCCTCTTCACCTCGATGAACCACGACGGCACGCGCTCCGGCTATCCCTGCGACACCTTTGCCCGTCTGGCCGAGACCGTCCACATCCCCATCATCGCCTCCGGCGGTGCCGGTTCGGTGACCGACATAGCCGACGTGCTCACCGCCGGCCGGGCCGATGCCGCTCTGGCAGCCAGCATTTTCCATTTCGGTGAAATCTCCATCGGCGACCTCACGCGCCAACTCGCCGCACAGGGCATTGCCGTCAGACAATAACCTTCTCTCCACACTCAACGCCATTCCATACCATGCAATATTCAGACTTCAATCTCTCCAAATGCGCCGACGGTCTTTTACCCGTGGTGGTGCAAGACGCCGTGACGCTCAAGGTGCTCATGGTGGGCTATATGAACGAAGAAGCCTTCAATCGCACCCAA
>JAHAWW010000284.1 GCA_018383375.1 Prevotellamassilia sp.
ACACCTTTGACCTCGACCAAGGGCGACGCCAACGGTTCGGGCGATGTGGACGTGGCCGACGTCATCACCACAGTGAACTACGCCGCCGGCATGAGCCCGAAGCCCTTCATCTATGAAGCTGCCGACATGAACGAAGACAGCAGCATCGACATTCTCGACGTGGTGGGCATCATCCAAAACATTCTCAACCCCGGCGCAGAAGCCACCGCCCTGGCCGAAGGCACTGCGAAATATAGCATTGAAAACGGCGTGCTCTACGTGGAAAGCACAGTGGCACTGGCCGGTGTGCAGGTGCGCCTGAACGTCGAGAAGGGCCGTGTCATCAGCGTGGACGAGAGCCTGAACGGATTTGAACAGACCTCGGCATGGCTGAACGACCAAGACTGGATATTCCTGGCCTATAACCTCAACGGCAAAACGCTGCCTGCCGGCAAACACGCCCTGCTGCATATCGGCGAAGCCGGTCTGTCGACGCTCTGCCTGAGCGACGCGAATGGCCGCAACGTGAAGGTGACCCAGGCCGAAACGACCGCCATCGACCACATCGAAGGCAGTCTGAAGACCACCGGCAGCATCCACTCGCTCGACGGCAAGACCATCTCTGTGGACGACAAGCAAAAAGACCAACTGCCCAAAGGCGTCTATATCGTCAACGGCGAAAAGGTGGTGAAATAATAGGCTTATGAACATCAAGCGAAGTTTACTTATGTTGGCTCTGTCTCTGGGATTTATCCCGGGGACAAGAGCCGACAACAAGGTGACGCTGTCTACCACAGAAGGCTCACCCGGCGCGGAAGTCACGGTCAGCGTGGCACTGGAGAACACCGAGACGGTGTCTTCGTTGCAGGTGGCCATTCCGATAGACGGCGACGTGACTTTGGTGGACGGCTCAGCCGTGGCGGGTAGCCGGTGTGCCACCCATTCGGCCACAGCCGGAATGAAAGACGACACCATCAAGGTGCTGGTCTATTCGCTTGCCATGGCGCCCATCTCGGCCGGCAGCGGCGAAGTGGTGTCGTTCAAACTCAAATTGGGTTCGACGCCCCAGACGGTGTCGCTGATGCCTTCGTCCGTCCTCATA
>JAHAWW010000295.1 GCA_018383375.1 Prevotellamassilia sp.
TGTTGATGAGTACTGGCCGCACGGACTATCCCAATCAGATTAACAACGTCATTGGTTTCCCCTATATTTTCCGTGGTGCGCTCGACACGGCCGCAAGTGCCATCAACGAGGAGATGAAGTTGGCCGCTGCCCGAGCCATTGCCGACTTGGCTCGCCGTCCGGTGCCCGACATCGTCAACCGCGCCTACCACGTGCGCAACTTCACCTTTGGCCCCGACTATTTTATTCCCAAACCCGTCGACCCCCGTCTTATCACCGAGGTGTCTATGGCAGTGGCCAAGGCGGCTATGGACAGCGGCGTGGCCCGTCACCAAATCACAGACTGGAAGGCCTACCGCCATCGTCTGCGTGAGATGATGGGACAAGAAAGCAAATTCACCCAGAACCTCTACGACACCGCACGCCTCGATCCGCGCCGCGTGGTTTTTGCCGAAGGCACACACCCCACTATGCTCGAGGCCGCTATTCGAGCCAAGGAAGAAGGCATCTGCAAACCGATACTCTTGGGTAACGACGAGCAAATCAAAAAGATGGCCGAGGATATGAAACTCGACCTCACCGGGGCTGAAATCATCAACCTGCGCACCGAAAGCGAGGCACCGCGCCGCCGCCGTTATGCCGAGATTTTGGCCGAAAAGAAACAACGCGAAGGCTACACCCTCCAAGAGGCCATCGACAAAATGTATGAGCGCAACTATTTCGGCATGATGATGGTAGAGACCGGCGATGCCGATGCGTTCATCACGGGTCTTTACACGAAATATTCCAATACCATCAAGGTGGCTAAAGAGGTTATCGGTATTCGCCCGGAGTATAAGCACTTCGCCACGATGCACCTCATCAGTTCGAAAAAAGGTATCTACTTCATTGCCGACACGCTCATCAACCGACAGCCCGACCGCGACGCTTTGCTCGACATTGCCAAACTGTCGGCCTCGACCGTGCGTTTCTTCAATCGTACGCCGGCCATTGCCATGCTCTCTTATTCCAATTTTGGCACCGACGCGGCCGGAAGCCCGGCCGTGGTGCACGAGGTGGTGGCCAAGATGCAGGAAACCTATCCCGACTTGGCTATCGATGGAGAAATGCAGGTGAATTTTGCGCTCGACCGCGACCTGCGCGACGACAAATATCCCTTCACCCGCCTCAAGGGCTTGGATGTCAACACGCTCGTGTTCCCCAACCTCACTGCCGCCAATGCGTCTTACAAGATGATTAAGTCGATGGTAGAAGACGGCGAGGTGGTAGGCCCCATCCAAATGGGACTCAACAAGCCCATACACTTCACCGACTTTGAATGTAGTGTGCGCGACATTGTCAACATCACCGCCGTGGCCGTCATTGATGCCATTGTGCAGGAAAAGAAAGACCACGCCGAGTAAAGCCCGGCTTGAAAAGCATGAAAATACGCCGGCCTCATTCTTCCCTTGGGGGAGAGTGAGGCCGGCGGCTTCCAATCAATTTATCAATATGAGAAAAATACTTTTTCTTTTTGTGTGAGCGATTGGGGGACGTTTGGACGGCGCCTGTGCTGGTTGGGAATGATGGTGTGAGGCGGTGTCGTTTATCCCAGAAGTGTTTTTTATTTACCTCGCTTTGGGACGAAGTCTGTTTCGTAAACCGGTATGCGATGGAGCGGGTCGTGGCCGTATTTGTTGCGTCCAATGGTTCCCGCGGTGGTAAAGAGCACTGTGACCCAAACGAGATTGAACACCGGGATGAGCAGGTAGAGCACCTTCCAGCCCGGCTCGTTGAAGTCGTGCTGCCGGCGGATGGACCAGTAAATATAAAGAGCCATACAGACCACGCCGTAGATGCGTTGACCGATGCGAAGCGTAGTCTGAAGCGTCACCTCAGTGTGGAGCTACATGTAACCCTACTCGACATAGCCCCATAAATGCAACCTTGGGA
>JAHAWW010000308.1 GCA_018383375.1 Prevotellamassilia sp.
AAACGTGTAGCCCATCCAAATGGCAAATACCGTATTTTTCTGTCCCAAACTTTGGGCTGCGGCGATGGGTTCGCTATGTTTCTTTCCCCAATAGCGGCCAAAGGCGAACTGCGCAACACAAGCCAACAGACTGCCCACCCCTATCCACACGATTTCGCTGACGGCCACCTCACTATGCACCAGCGAGCGAGCGGTCACGGCCAGAGCCAAAGCCAAAGCCACGGCCCATAGATAGAAGGCCAGATTTTTTTGTGCCGTCAGGAGGGCCACGACCTTCGGTGCCAAAAGGCGGAGCAGCATTGCAGCAAAAAGCGGGCATATCAACATCGGGAACACCTTGCCCATGATGAGAAAAAACGAAGAGACGAAACCAAGTTCGGGATGCGGATGTATCAATGGGCCGACCAGCGGCACGAGCACGGCCACGAGGATGTTAATTAGGATGGTGTAGGTGGTCAGTCCGGCGGCGTCACCTCCCAGCCGAGCCGTCACCACAGCTCCGGCGGTGGCCGTGGGACAAATGAGGCAGAGCATCGTACCCTCTACGGCCACACGGGTGGCTTCTCCGGTGTGACACAGCAATATGGCGGCCGCAATCACAAAAGTGAGAGCCTGAAAAAGCAGCAACCCGAGATGCCACGACCGCAGACGAAGCTGTGAGAGATTGATTTTGCAAAACGTGATGAACAGCATGAGGAAAATCAACACGGGTTGCACCACCGAAATTGTGGCCATCACTTCTTGGCCATGGTTTCTCAAGAAAGGCACCCGCACGGCGATAAAATAAGCGGCTATGCCCACCGTCATAGCCACAGGAAGTGTCCAGTTTTTGAGGAAACGAATGATTTGATGCATCATATCTTCACGCTTTTATCTGTTTTTCCAGCGCCAGCATTTCATCGCGCAATTGTGCGGCCAATATGAAGTCAAATTGTGCTGCCGCAGCTTTCATTCTCTTTCGCAAGTCTTCAACGCGCTGCTCTATGGGCACGGCCTGCTCTGAAGCCCCGAAAACAGCCGAGGACTCAGCCACCTTCGGTAGCTCAGTTGTTGCGGTTTCGTAAGGTTTGGCGTCTGTGCCGCGCGAAAGCGAAGTGAGGGCGTTTTGGGCAATCTCTTTGTTGATGGGGCGTGGCGTGATGCCGTGCTCAGTGTTGTAGGTCATCTGTTTGAGTCGGTGGCGTTCGTTCTCGTCAATGGTTTTCTGCATGGAAGGCGTGATTTTCTTGGCATACATAATCACACGTCCGTCAACGTGGCGCGCCGCACGGCCTGCCGTCTGAGTGAGCGAGCGCTCTGAGCGCAAAAATCCCTCTTTGTCGGCGTCGAGAATGGCCACAAGCGACACTTCGGGCAGGTCGAGTCCTTCGCGCAAGAGATTGACTCCCACCAGCACCATATACACGCCTCGGCGCAGGTCTTCCATGATTTTGACACGTTCGAGTGTGTCCACGTCGCTGTGGATATAGGCAGTCTGCACGCCGTTTTTAAGCAGATAGGCCGTGAGTTCTTCGGCCATGCGTTTAGTCAGTGTCGTCACCAGCGTGCGCTCTCCTCGCTTGATGCGCAGACGGATTTCCTCCATCAGGTCGTCAACGGGGAAGTCGGTGTCGCGCACCTCAATCAAGGGGTCGAGCAGTCCCGTGGGGCGTATCACCTGTTCCACCACCACGCCGCCGCTCTCAGCGAGTTCGTAGTCGGCCGGCGTAGCACTCACATAGATGGTCTGTGACGTCATGGAGTGAAACTCGTCAAAGGTCAACGGTCGGTTGTCCATCGCCGCCGGCAGACGAAAACCATAGTTCACCAGTGCCTCTTTGCGTGAGCGGTCGCCGCCATACATGGCTCCAATCTGTGGCACACTCACATGGCTCTCGTCAATGACCATGAGGAAGTCTTTGGGGAAGAAGTCAAGCAAGCAATAGGGGCGTGTGCCGGGAGCGCGGCCGTCGAAATAGCGTGAATAGTTTTCGATGCCTGAGCA
>JAHAWW010000312.1 GCA_018383375.1 Prevotellamassilia sp.
CTACGCGCCGGAGGTGCTCGAAACGTTTGAAAACAAGCATCCCGACAACGACTACTGGGTGCGCTTCAACTGCCCAGAGTTCACGAGTCTCTGCCCCATCACGGGCCAGCCAGACTTTGCCGAAATACGCATCAGCTACATTCCCGCCCGGCGCATGGTGGAGAGCAAAAGTTTGAAACTCTATCTCTTCAGTTTCCGCAACCACGGCGACTTCCACGAAGACTGTGTCAACGTGATTATGAAAGACCTCATCGCGTTGATGCAACCTAAATACATCGAGGTGACGGGCATCTTCACGCCGCGTGGCGGCATCAGCATCTGGCCTTATGCCAACTATGGACAGCCCGGCACGAAATATGAACAACTGGCCCAGCGACGCCTTGAGGCGCACGACATGTAGGCCTCTCTATCCCTAATGTTTGCCTTTCCTCGGTTCACACAATCACACCGCTTTTAACGCATTACAAATGATAGACTTGCTGTGACCGAAGCATCCAATCACACTCAATCACGGCGGCAAAGGGCGAGAGGTCGAGGCCTTATCGGTTGAAACCGGCCAAACTGCTACGGGACGACAAAAACCGTTGTGACAAAATGTGTGACCACTTTTTTGTGACGCAGGGTTATGAAACAAAGCTGAGAATGGCGCCGTGCAGTACAAACACGGGGGTCTTGTGTGACAAAAAAAGCGACAACAAGGCGTTTTTTATTTCTACAAACACACAGACGCCGCCCCAAAGCGCAGAAAAGCGACAGCCGAGAACGGAAAACAAGGGAAACAGCGCCGAAAAGTATCGCAGAATTTTCTGTCATAAGGACAGTTTTTCCTGTCATAAGGCCGATAAGGTCTTGAAATACAACAAGGGAGGCCCATCAGGCCTCCCTCTCTTATCTTCTTACCTCAAAGATAGGGCCAAAACGGGTGACCACAAAAGACAATGCACGCCGGCTTCCACAACGCCCTCACGGCGACGACGATTTAAGATTTAGACGCCGCCATGAGCCGAACTGACAAAAAAATCGTATTTTTGCAGACAGGCAGTTTACTTGTCACAGACAAATCAGCCTATAGCTGCCGACCCGACACGCCGTCACCACACGCCGCAATAGGCCGGCAAACTGCACACCTGCCCCACTCTCTCAAAACTCACCAACATGGACAACGCAACCCTGCAACGCATCAAACAACGCTATGGCATCGTGGGCAACCACGAGGGGTTGAACCGTGCCATAGACATTGCCCTCAAAATTGCACCCGTCGATCTCTCGGTGCTCATCATGGGCGAAAACGGTGTGGGCAAGGAAATCTTTCCACGCATCATTCACGACGCCAGCCTGAGACGAGGCAAAAAATATCTGGCCGTGAACTGTGGCGCCATTCCTGAAGGCACCATCGACTCCGAGCTCTTCGGACACGAAAAAGGGGCTTTCACCGGAGCCGTGGAGAGTCGGGAAGGTTATTTTGCCGCAGCCTCGGGCGGCACACTGTTTCTCGACGAGGTGGGGGAACTACCACTATCCACCCAGGCACGACTGCTCCGCGTGCTCGAAACGGGCGAATTCATCCCCGTGGGGTCGAGCACGGTGAAACGCACCGACGTACGCATCGTGGCAGCCACCAACGTCGACATGGGCAAGGCCATCAGAGAAGGAAGGTTCAGAGAAGACCTCTTCTACCGCCTCAACGCCGTGACTGTCAACATTCCACCCCTCCGTGAGAGAGGAACCGACGCCGTCTTGCTCTTCAAGAAATTTGCGCTCGAAATGAGCGAAAAATATAAAATGCCACCCATACGCCTCGACGACGAAGCCGCACGGCTCTTGGCTGCATACGACTGGCCCGGCAACGTGCGACAACTCAAAAACCTGGCCGAAAACATGTCGGTCACCTCAGAGGCACGCGACATCCACGCCGACACACTCCGCGACTATCTCACGCGGGGACACACGGGCACCAACATCGTGCCAACCGGCGAAACAACTGCGGGCACACACCGATATGACGAAGAGCGTGAAGCTATTTTCCAACTCATCTTCGAACTGCGACGCGACCTCAACGAACTTAAACACATCGTCACCGCCCACCGACTGCCGGTGGACACGACAACCGTTCACGACGAACAGCAAAAAACACCGGCTGCACTCACCGGCGGACGCCCGACACGGCCACACCACTTCGGCAACGACGAAACTACCATCCAAGACGCCGAAGAAATCAAAGACAACGACGAACCGGCCGAAACCGCCACCACACAGAGACTCGAAGACCTCGAACGACGCTCCATCAAAGACACACTGGCCGCAACCGCAGGCAACCGCCGCATGGCAGCAGCCCGACTGGGCATCTCCGAACGCACGCTCTACAGAAAAATCAAAGAATATGGCCTCGACAGTTAAACTCCGACTCAAAACAATCGGCGTGGCCGTGGCCTTGATGCTGGGCTTGGCAGCCACAACGGCTTGCAGCGTGAGCTATTACTTCACGGGCACCAACATCAACTACGACATCATCAAAACCATTCAGATTGACAACATCGCCAACCGCGCGCCATATGGATGGGCACCAATGGAGGCCATGTTCAACAACAAACTCCAAGACGCCTATGCCAATCAGACCAGACTGAGGCTCGTGAAGCGAGGAGGCGACCTGCAGATTGCCGGCGAAATCACGGGCTATGACCAATTCAACAAAGGCATCTCGGCCGACGGACTCTCATCGCAGGTGCAACTCAAAATGACGGTCAACATCAGATACCGCAACAACAAAACCAACGAAAACTGGGAGCGACAATTCTCAGCCACCACACAATACGACGCCAGCCAACAACTCGCCACAGTGCAGGAGCAACTCGTCACCGAAATGGTCAAAGACCTCACCGACCAAATCTTCAACGCCACAGTGGCCAACTGGTAGACCACACCGACAATCCCACCCACCACTCCTATTATATATATAGAGACACAATATGACGCCCACGGTAGCCGAACTCACCGCCCACCCCGAACGGCTGGACAAAGACACACTCTTTGCCCTGCGCGAACTCGTGGCGCGATATCCCTACTATCAGGCTGCCCGACTGCTCTTCCTCAAAAACCTCTTCATCCTCCACGACACCGCTTTCGGCGAAGAACTGCGCCGCGCAGCCATCTACCTGCCAGACCGACGCGTGCTCTTCGATATGGTCGAAGGGGCCAACTATCAACTCAAGCCCGAAAGAGCCATGGCTGGCGAAGACGAACAAACCAACGCCAGCCGGGGTGAACGCACCGTGACACTCATCGACCGCTTCTTGCACGGCAGCGAACAAGCCGACGACACGCAACGACGCAAAAACGTCACAGCCGACGCCACTACCGACTATATGGCCTATCTCATGCAAATGGAAGACGCCGAAACCACTGCGGCCGAAAACATACCCACAGGCACATCACGCACCGGAACCCTCATAGACGACTTCATCGACACACAAGCCGCAGGCGACCGACTCGTCTTGCAAGACACGCCCGAATATACACCCGACCTCGGTAACACTGAGCAAGACCCCGAACAAAACGAAGATTATTTCACCGATACACTGGCCAAAATCTATATCAAACAAGGACGATATGAAAAGGCCATGGAAATTATCAGCAAGCTAAACTTGAATTTCCCGAAAAAAAATCGTTACTTTGCAGACCAAATGCGATTTTTGCAGAAACTGATAATCAATAAAAAACATAATAAAGAAGAAAATGTATAGCTTTTTTGTAGTATTGGCAGCCATCGCAGCTGTAGCTTTGGCTTTCATCGTGCTCATCCAAGAGTCTAAAGGCGGCGGCCTCGCCTCAGGTTTTGCCTCGTCAAACCAAATCATGGGCGTTCGCAAAACCACCGACATCGTCGAAAAAGCCACTTGGACCCTCGCAGGCCTGCTCGTTGCCTTCAGCGTGTTGTCAACATTCACACTGCCTGGCTCTGAAGTCAAATCGGCCACCGACGACATGAAAGAGCAGCCCACACAACTGCCGCAAGGCGCCGGACAAAACGCCGCTCAGCAAGCCCAAGGCGGAAAATAAACCACCGCTAAACACCACTCAGACACACATCATAAAGCCAATGTGCCACAGCTGCCACCACAAACACAGCTGCACATTGGCTTTTGGTTTTCAAAACAGTGTCACAACAAACCGACAAACTCAATACCACAGCCAAAACGCTCACAACAAGCGGAAAGTTTCACCCATTAAATCCCTTATCCTATGAAAAAGTTTCTCCAAAACACACTGGCACGCTCCCTTTGCGTGCTGGCCTTCGGCATCCTGCTTATTGTCTTCGCGGCCGAAATCACCGAGTGGATTGTTATGCTCTGCGGCCTCGTGTTTATCATCCCCGGAGCCGTCTCACTTATCGGCTACTTCCGCCGAGACCCCGAAGGAAGACAAATCATGCTCTACCCCATCATCGCCGTGGGCAGCATACTCTTCGGACTGGTACAGGTGATTTGGCCCGAACTCTTCATCGCCATCATTATGTACATCCTCTCGGGATGCCTCATCCTCATTTCACTCATACAGAGCTATACCCTTTGGAACATTCACAAACAAGGCGTGAAAATCCATCCGGCCTACTATCTCGTAACCGTCCTCGAACTGGCCACGGGCCTCTACATCGCCCTGACCAACAACAAAACCGAAATCGCCGAACTGCCCGTGGTGCTCCTGGGATGCGGATTCATCATCTACAGCCTGCTCGAACTTTGGACTATCTATCTCGTGCGACAAAACAACAAAAAAGGCGGTGAAATCGTGGCCATTGAAACAACCTCCGACAACACCGACCAATAAAACAAGACAAATTAAAACAAGACGGGGGCCATCAGAAGCCCACCTCTTCTTCTATGATATAGCGGGGTCTGCGTTTGACCTCGCTATATATTTTGCCCACATACTCCCCTATGATGCCAAGCGCCGTAAGCACGGCACCACCCAAAAACCAAATGCTCACCAGCATAGATGTCCATCCCGGCAGAGCACGATGCTGCAAATAAGTGACCAGTGCCCAGACAATGGCCACGAACGAGATGAAAATGCAAAACAGGCCCACACCCATAATCAAACGCAACGGACGCACTGAAAACGATGTGATACCGTCCCAGGCAAAAGCCAGCATCTTGCTAAGCGGATATTTAGACTCGCCGGCCATACGCTCGGTGCGGTCGTAATAAACATAGCCCTGACGATAACCCAAAGTCTTCACCATGCCACGGATAAAAAGATTGCGCTCTGAATATTGCAACAAAGCCTTCACCGCACGGCACGACATCAAACGAAAGTCGGCGTGATTATAGACCACCTCGGCACCAAGACTCTGCATAAAGCGATAAAACATCTGCGCCGATACACGTTTGAAAAACGAGTCGGTGGTGCGCTTGCGCCTCACACCAAACACAATGTCACATCCACCGCGGTGCTGCTCCACCATCTCAACTATCGCATCGACACTGTCTTGGAGATCGGCGTCGATACTGACCACGGCATCGGCCATAGTCACCGCCTTCTCCAATCCAGCCCACAGCGCGTGTTGATGACCACCGTTGTGAGCCAACTTCAGACCAAGCACGGTCGGAGTCTTGGTCGAAAACGAATGAATGAGCGACCAAGTGGCGTCAACACTGCCATCGTCTACATATAATATATGTGTGGCCACCTCCATACCTTCAAGTCGCTCGGCCAAAGCCAGCAAGCGGCGATTGGTCTCTTCAAGCACCGGCTCTTCATTGTAACACGGCACCACAATTACCAGTTGATACATTTTGCGTTAGATTAGTGCCACAAAATTACTAAAAAAAGCGGTTCAAAAAGCCACCCGCCGCCCGACAGCCCCATCATTCTATCACTCAGCCCCATACAAGTCTGCACGACAACACGCGCAAAGTCTTTTACGACTATCACAATAATCAGCAAAATATTTCATTTTGAAAGTTTATCTTTTGCAAATCTCTCATTTTGTAAGAAATAAAGCGCATATTATTAGTTTTTTGAAAGTTTTTCCGCTTTTTGCTATGCTGTGTGATAATTATTAGTTACCTTTGCAACGTTTTAAGACAAAAACCACCTATGAGTCAAACCATCAAGTTCACGAAAATGCACGGCGCGGGCAACGACTACATCTACGTCAACACGCTCGAAACGCCGATAGACAACCCCGAAGCGCTCTCCATCCTTTGGAGCGACCGCCACAAAGGCATAGGCGGCGACGGCTTGGTGCTCATAGGGCCGGCCAAGCACGGCGACTTCTCCATGCGTATTTTCAACAACGACGGGTCAGAAGCAATGATGTGTGGCAACGCGTCACGTTGCATCGGCAAATACCTCCATGACGAAGGGCTTACCGACAAGACCGAAATCAAACTTGAAACACTCTCGGGCATTAAAGTGCTTAAACTCCACATAGCCGACGACGGCCTCGTTGATACGGTCACCGTCGATATGGATACACCCAAAACCGCCGTCCCCGCCCAACTGGCCACACCCGACGGCAGCCTCGTCGAAGGTGAGGTCACCGCCACCGACGGAAAAACCTACTGCGGCACCTTCGTCTCAATGGGCAACCCCCACTTCGTCATCTTCACCGAAGGCGTTGAGACACTCGACCTCCCCGCCGTGGGGCCAACACTCGAGTTTGCCACTCTCTTCCCCGAGCGTTGCAACATTGAGTTTGCCGAAGTCAGACCCGACGGCGACATCCGCATGAGAGTGTGGGAGCGAGGCTCCGGCATCACTATGGCCTGCGGCACGGGAGCCTGTGCCACCGCTGTAGCCGCCGCACTCACCCACCGCGCAGGGCGCAAAAGCCGAATCGTCATGGATGGCGGTACGCTCGAAATCGCTTGGAGCGAGACAGACCACCACGTCTATATGACCGGACCGGCCACAAAAGTGTTCGACGGCACCATCAACATTCCAAAATGAAACAGCATAAAGAGCATGAAATCTGCCCCCGACGCCAATAAGGCGGCCAAGCGTTTTCAAGCTCTTTTCTCTATCCCCACATCGCGCTTAAACCATTGAGCAATGACAACCATAAACGAAAACTTCCTTAAACTACAAAAAAACTACCTCTTCGCCGATATCGCCCAAAAGGTGGCGTCATATAAAGAGGCTCATCCCGAGGCCAACATCATCCGTCTGGGCATTGGCGACGTCACCCGTCCGTTGGCGCCGGCCGTGATTGAGGCCCTGCATCGCGCCGTCGACGAGATGGGCCACGGTGAAAC
>JAHAWW010000316.1 GCA_018383375.1 Prevotellamassilia sp.
TATCTTCATACCAATTGACAGTCTCGGCCTCTGCGGCGGGTGCAGGCTCGTAATCGGGGAGTGTCGGCTCGCTGACTTTTTCTGTGACAACCTCTTCGATGATGGTTTCGGGCTTTTTCTGCCAAACGAAGTAGACCACAAGGCCAATGACCGCAAGGAGTAGCACGGACGAAAGGCAAATCAGCGTGATGGTGAGGCCTTTGCCGGATTTCGTTGGTTGCTCATCAATTATCGTCGTTGGTGCAGGTTCTTCTGTCGGTGGCTCAGGAATTGTCGGTTGAGCAGGAGGCGGTGGAGGCGGTGGAACGACACCATTGGAGGAAGCCGGTTGTAAGGGTTGTCCACACACGGGGCAGTCGTTCAGTTCGTCAGCCAGATAATTGGCGCCGCAAGTCTTACATTCTTTCATATGATAAGTGGAATATTCGATTAAGGGTTGATTAATGCTTATGTTCGCTTATTAGCTTCGAAGATAAGCATTTTTTATGGTTTTATGCTTCTAATGAACGATTATCAAGTCAAATGCTATCAAAAAAACTTTGCTTGCTGGCAAGATGCGTCAAATGAGGCAGCATTCTCTTTAAGAATTACTTAACTTTGTGATGTCGTTAGACTTACATTCATATCAGCGTGATTTTTAGAAAGGAGAGCAAGAGTCTATGAAAACAAAACAGCAAGAACCTCAGAGTTGTGACCCGAGACTGCCGGAGGGGCAGAGGGATGAATGCGTCAACGAAGCAGACCACTTCGATTTGTCGGCCTATGCGCCGAGCCGCGAGCGCCGTCTGATTTTGGAGTGCCCTGTGGCCGGCATTCATTTTCACGACATCGGCGAAATCTGGGACTAACTTTATGTGGGAGCAAAACTAGCCCTCGTGCGCGAACCGTTCAACCCTCACGACCGCTATGCCGTGGCCGTGGCTTTGGCCAACGACTATCTCACACCGGACACTTTCGACTTTGACTTCATTTTGGGCTACATTCCGCGCCAACAAAACAGCATCGTGGCTGCCATACTCGATATGGGATACGCCGATATGCTCGAAGCCGAAATTTCAGCGCTTAAGCCGTATGGCCCATATAGCGACCGGCTCCACATCCAGGTTTTTCTCAAGAACAAGGAACCCATTGACAAGCGACTCTATGTGGTCAATTTTGACGAAGAGGAGTGGAATGACCTGCAAGAAGAACTTATGGCGAAAGGCTATACCTATCAACGCTTGACCATATTGCTGCCCGACGTGAAGGCCTTTCCCCGTGCCGGCGAAAGGGTGGTGTTCGTCCATCAAGAAGAGGGCCAATCGTCCGTCTATCTCATGATGGTCTTGGCCGAAGGCGATGAAGAGTGTCAGCTCTATCTCACGCATGGCGAAGAGACGGGCTTTGTGGACGACAGCAGGGCTTATGTATTGACTGTCATACAAGGCCCGATTGATTTGACGCTTGATGAAATGGAGATTTTGGAACCTGACGATCGGGAACAATGCGGACAGAACGTCTGGCTTTCCAACACTACGGCTGAAGCGTTGATGGCCTTATTGCTGAAACGCACACAGATTGTCATAGAGCCTACCTCACGCTGAAGCAGGATTCCCTTACGCTTTTCAAAACCCGGCGAAAACTGTGCAACTCTACATTACCACGCTTAATTATTCTGTCTAATAATGTCTTGGCGATGTAGCGTCTGCCGGTCCAACTCTGCACGACTGTGCATCGCTTCGGCTTGTCGCTACACGCGCGCGTCGCGTGCGCACGCCTATACCCTTATTGTTGCCTATTTCCCAATCACACAATCACAGACTTCTAACCTCTTGATACTTCGTGGTTTGCTGTGATTGAACGCTCCAGTCACGCTCAGTCACGTTGGGGGAAGTGCGAAAACGAAAAATCCGCTCCGGGCCGATAGGCGTGGAGCGGATTTTGATGGATATGTCGCCGACAGACTTAGGCTGAGAAACAATTCAGCAAGTGGAAAAACGCTTGAACTGAGTGGTCGTGCCTTTGTGCCGGCTGTTTTTTTACAAACCGAGTTTCTTGGCAATCTTAGAGGGGATGGCCTTTTTGTTGATGAGGATGTTCATCGTCTTGTAGGCCACGTAGGGTTTAGACA
>JAHAWW010000317.1 GCA_018383375.1 Prevotellamassilia sp.
TTGCCGGCCACAAAGCCCTGCAAGTTGCGCTGCGGTTCGGCAATTCAACCACGCGGCACCATGCCTTTTGTCTTTTTCCCATCCACCGTTTTGCATTAACTTTGGGGTGAAGATGGAAGAGGAGGCCATTAAATGGGCCTTTTTTATTGATATTTAGCGCGTTACGGCCATAAGGACTGCATTCACCGGCCTTATTCCCGCAACGATTGGCCTTATGGAAGGAATAATTGCAAGCCATTTATGCTGTTTGCGAGGCACTGAAGGCCTGTTTTGGCGGCATTTTTTTGTTTTCATTAAACGGGGCGAAAAAAATGGTAAAGTGTTGTCACTGACAACTGGGTGATTTGTCACAAATGGTAGGCTGAAAATACGGTGGATAAATCGGTGGAAAAAACGGGGATAAGACGGTGAAAAAACGAGACCCGAAACCTACCGACTTCGAAAGCTTTTTATACACCACAATTCACCGCCCAAACACACCATTATGCCGGTGGTTACCCACCATTTATTGCCTCGTTCGAACACAATCCATTTCATTTATCCACAACTCCCAATCATTTTCGACAAAAACAGGCCATAAAACCTTTATTCATAAGGACTAAACACGAAAATGAAGCGGTGGATAAAACGGGTATAACCCCGTGTGATAGGTGTATATGTCAGGGATAAGTGAAACCAAAAGAGCATTGTCCACCATATCCACCAACTATCATCATAACCATCATGAGTTTTTTCAATCATTAAAGAGAGAAAAAAGTCTATATATATAAGGTGTGAAAAAAATCGGTGGATTGTGGAAAAACAAAGGCTCAGACAAAAATAGATATGATGGTCCATTATAAAAGATATAGGTATGGGTGACGATAGGGCGACGAATGAAATGTTGAAATGGTGTTGCCGAACTGGTCATTAAGTTATGGAGATATGACAGAGGATTTGAATATGTGGCAAGTTTTGGAGTGGAGGCCGGATTGTGGAGGTTGAGCGGCGGTGTAAGCCCTGAAATGACACCACATATCCGCTCTTTCAAGACTTTCGTGGCTGCCAATATGCTTTTCCTCTTACAAGGCCGGACATCATCGCATCACTTGACCTACGCCAAGGCGAGCGCAGACGACAAGCATCGCTTGGATTATGCCGAACGCAGCCGATAATCTCGAAGAAGAGGAGTAATACGAAGTTTATTGGGCTGATATGTTGCTCCTTTTCATAGCTTTCATTCCTCAAAAAAATATTTATTTGGTTATATTGTTTACCAAAAAAGATAATTAAATTTGCAGCGGTTAAACGATTATGCCACCACGATAAACAACTTACTGTTTGGCTTACTATTCCCTTTAACGGCTCTCTGTTTTTATCATAAAGCACAAATAATCAGCAATTTATAAATAAATTAAAGTCTGATATAAGTTTGGATTATTGTGGACTATTTGCGGCTTTTCGTCGACCAAATCAACCGGCTAAACACATAACCAAATTATCCAAAACAGAAAACTTTTTCTGAAAACCAAAATAGAAAGTTGTCCAAAAAGAAAAATCTATCAACATAAGTCCACTCAATCAATACGCCTCAAAAAAATGAACAAGATGCCTTTCCAAATCAAGAAACGCGACGGTAAGACAGAAGTCTTCTCACTCGATAAAATCAAACAAGCTGTGCTCAAAGCTTTCCGCTCGGTCGAAGTGCCCATCGATGCCGAACAGTTGCAAAAGATTGTAGACCGCGTGAAGATTTGTCATGGCATCAGTGTGGAAGACGTGCAGAACCAGGTGGAGGTGGCGCTCATGGCTGAGGGACACTTCAAGGCTGCCAAGGCTTTTATGCTCTATCGCAAACGCCACGAGGACGACCGCGAAACTGCCGACAAACTGAGGTTTCTCATCGACTATTGCAATGCCGCCAACCCTGCCACCGGTTCAAAATTTGACAGCAATGCCAACGTGGAAAACAAAAACATCGCCACGCTCATCGGTGAACTCCCCAAACAGAGTTTCATTCGCCTTAACCGTCGCATGCTCTGCGACAAAATCAAAAGCCTTTATGGCAAAGAGACGGCCGACCGCTATATCTATCTTCTTAAAAATCACTACATTTATAAAAACGACGAGACCAGCTTGGCTAACTACTGCGCCTCGGTGACGATGTATCCCTGGCTGCTGGGCGGTACGAAAAACATAGGTGGCAATTCGACAGCACCCACCAATCTCAAATCGTTTTGCGGCGGTTTTGTCAATATGGTCTTTATCGTTTCGTCAATGCTTTCAGGAGCTTGCGCCACGCCCGAGTTTCTGATGTATATGAGCCATTTCATCGAGAAAGAATATGGCCGAGACTATTATAAAAATGCCGACAAGGTGGTGGACCTCTCCAAGCGACAGCGCACCATTGACAAGGGCATCACAGACTGTATCGAACAAATCGTTTACAGCATCAACCAGCCTACGGGTGCACGCAACTTCCAATCGGTGTTTTGGAACATCTCCTACTACGACAAAAACTATTTCGACTCAATATTTGGCAACTTTGTTTTCCCCGACGAAACCAAACCTTGCTGGGAGGCCCTCAACTGGCTGCAAAAACGCTTTATGCGCTGGTTTAACGAAGAGCGCACCAAAGCCGTGCTCACCTTCCCCGTCGAAACCATGGCTTTGCTCACCAAAGACGGCGAAGTCATCGACAAAGAATATGGCGATTTCACGGCAGAGATGTATGCCGCCGGCCACTCGTTTTTCACCTATATGAGTGACAACGCCGACTCGCTGGCATCTTGCTGCCGACTGCGCAATGAAATACAAGACAACGGTTTCAGTTATACGCTTGGCGCAGGAGGCGTGTCGACCGGTTCGAAGAGCGTGTTGACCATCAACGTGAACCGCTGCGTGCAACAAGCCACACGCGAAGGTCGGTCATACGTGGAATATCTCGAAAGCATCGTCGACCTCGTGCATAAAGTGCAAATGGCCTACAACGCCAACCTGCAAGACTTGCTCGACAAAGGTATGTTGCCCCTCTTCGA
>JAHAWW010000047.1 GCA_018383375.1 Prevotellamassilia sp.
GCCTAAACCCGACCCCGGGAGGACAAATCGCCGCAAAATTACACATTTTAAGTGATTTGGCCAACATTCCCCTGTTTTTTATTTTCAGAGTCCGCCGGATTGGGGTGTTCAAAAAGCCGCTCTGTCATGACAAAAATAGTGGACTAATTGTGCAGAGAGTTCCAGCTGCCGTTTGTGTGGTGGCCAGAGTGCCGTCTGATTGCAAAAACGGTTCGTGATGTGGAATAAAGGTTCTTGGAATAAGGATAAAAACTACGGCCAAATGCTTGGCTTCACTTGAATGTCGAGCAAGTGGTCTTCGCTCCCGTCGTCGCGGCCCGTCACTATGTCGGCTCGGACGGTCACTACCGAGCCCACCGGCAAGCATAAGCAAACCAAAAGTTGTTTCATCTGAAGATAATTGTGTTATTTTATCAAACGCCAATTCAATACTATTGGACAAAATGACGCATTGCCTCCCATTTTTTGCTTATTTGATAGAAAAAACGTCGGATGGCAAAAATGAGTGTAGGCCATAGGGAAAGCCATCCGTGTTCGCCTTTCTGTAGTCGTACAGCGGACGCTGTACGATTATACACCGGCCGCTGTATGATTGTACACCGACCGGTGTACGATTGTGCTACGGTCGGTGTACGACTTTCTAGATAGGGTAGATATCTAAAAGTTTAATTTAACGGCCTAATAAGCAAGGCTTTGCACCTCTCATTCATCTAGATAGACTTGGATGACGCCGTCGCAGTCTCTGTATTTCTTGGCCACAGGCGTGTCGGCCCCTTCAAACGACACACAAAACACCTTGAGCGACGGCCAGCGGCGGGCCAATTCCATGAGACCTACGGTCTCGGTCTTCTCAAACTTTTTCCCGGATATGATTTGGGCTTTATAGTTGCCTTGGTTGGCCAACGACATGAACAGGGCCACTTTATAGCTCTGGTTGTCGTCGGCACTGTAGCTGAGCGCCTGTTGCACGCGCTCGTTGCTCAGTTTCACGAGGGAGCCCTCATAGTCCGGCCCCATCTTCAAGCGCAGCGAATTGAGCAAGTTCAGGTCTTTGAGCGTGCCTTTGAGATTGAGCGGGGCGAGGTAGCCCTTCTTGGCTTTCTCGATGTCCTCGCGTGTGAAGCCGAGACGCTCTATAAGTTCATCGTGACTGAGTCTCGACAGGCTGTCGAGCTGTATCGTCGGAGTCAGGATGCGCGGCTGTTGGTGTGTAGCCTGATGCTGGCCGCTCACCTGGAAGAGATGAAAGACCACGCGCTTGCCTGCTTTGTCGAGCCACCATTGTGCGCCGTCGTAGGTGGAGATGCGGGGCTTGTCCCCGCCGGTCTGGCGCACGAGGACGTAGCTGTGGCCTTTGCCGCCAATGGCGATGGGGCTTTGAGTCTTGACATAGCCCATCTTGACGGCAGGTCCTTCGAGTCCGGTCTCTTCGAGGGCCTGGATGTGTGCCACCGCTTTGGTTGCCGAGGACTGGCGGTCGGCATAGGCCGCCTTGATTTGTTTGATGGCGGCGTCGACGTTCTGCTTGTCGCTCTTGCTCTTGTAAGGCAGACTCAGGCAGGTCTCGATTTGCCGGCATCCCACACTGTCTTTGTCGCGTCCGGAGTTGGCTGTTTCGCTCAGCGTCTTGGCGCCTTTGAGTTGCAGGAGTTGCGATTTGATGGCATTGAATTCAAATTGTTGTGCTGCAGCCGGCCAGACAAGGCCGATGGCCAGCACGAGAGTGATAAACTTCTTCATGGTTGATGCAACTTTTAATGAGTGGCTTTGATGATTTATTCCTGGGCATGGGCGGCGAGCAAGACCTCGACGAGGAGTTGCGCCTTGATTTCTTCGTCTTCGCGCTCTATGGCCTGGGCTTCGAGCAGCAGTTCGATCTCGCGTCTGCGCTCGGCTTCGGTGATTTCGGGCGTGAGCGGCTCGCTTTGTGGGATAGGTCCGGCCTGCGCTTGGGCTTTATGGACGGGATGTGAAAACTGCTTTGCGGTTGTTCCTTCCTCCAAAACAGGCACCGCATCCACGTCCTTGCGGCCTGATGACTGTGAGGTCACCACTGCCGGCGTGTGAGGGTCGGCCGACTGGGCGACGAGCATTTCGCCATTAGTCCCCGGCCAGAGCAACAAGACGAGCGCCACACAGGCCGCTGTGCCAATCGTTGCCAACCATGGCCACAGGCGTCGTTTGTGGCCGGCCGTGGCGGTGGCGTTGCCGCCCAAGAACATCACGGCATAGGGCAGCCACTCGGCCGGCAGGTCGGGGTGGGTCTTGAAATAGTCTGCCAGTTCGCGTTCTTCTGCTTTGGTGGTCTCGGCCAGCATATAGCGTTCGAGCAGATGGGTGATATGAGGATCGGGTTTCATTGCAGTTGGTTTTTGATGAGTTGAAAGAGTCGTTGGCGTGCTTTGCTCAGTGTGCCGCGCACGGCCGATTCGGTCGAACCCGTGATTTGGGCAATGTGGGCGAAAGAGAGATCGTCGTCGTTGCGCATCATCACGATGCGGCGCCAGGTGGGCGGCAGACGGCGCAGGGCCGCCAGATAGATTTGCTGCATCTCTTTGCTTTCGAGGTGGCGTTGCGGCGTGTCGCCGGTGCCCAGTGCGGTGATGGGGTGGTCTTCGTCGTCCTCTTCATCGTCGTCGTTTCGTCGTCTGAACAGCCCCACAATGGGGTGGCGCTTGCGGTCGCGCACCAGGTTGAGCGCCTTGTTGCGTGCCGTTTGTCCGGCATAGGCTGCCAGTCGTTTCGGGTCAGTTTCGAGACTTTCGCGCCTTTCCCACAGTTTGAGCAACACCTCTTGCGTGATGTCTTCGGCCTCTTCGGTTTCACCCAAGACGTCCATAGCCTCGCGCAGGGCGGCTGCACGCATAGCCAGAATGTTTGATTTGAAGTTTTCGGAGGCTTTCATATTGTCTTATACACCGCAAGAGGGCTGAATGCTATGCAAAAATGCTAAAAAATGCGCCACTCCGCCATTTTTGTTTATTCAAACCGCGCCGGTGACCACCTGTGATTGGCGTGATTGGATGTGACTGGAGCGTCCAGTCACCGCAAATGCCAATATGTCAATCGCTTACAGGCGTGTGATTGTGTGATTGGGAAAAAGGCAAACTTTTGGGTATAGGGATAAGGGCTATGTTTGGTTTGTTCTGTTTGATGAAAATCAAATTTTGTTTTAGGGAACGCCCTATGGCTTCCATTATAATTAGCGAAATGTTAAACTTTAATTTTGCGTGTGTGGCAATGATTGGAAAAAGACTTGTTGGCCGGTCTGCCTCTTTAGCCTGAATGTTGATGTGGCACAAAAAAGCAGGTCGAACAGATTTACTGTCGCATTTGGGTGATGATGAACGAGCCGATGGCTTTAGCCAAAGATGCGCGTGGTGGCTAAAGCATTTTCAATTGACTCGCTGAACCCGGACTTAATCGAGCACCTCATGCACAAGAGTGAAACCGTAGCGCTCGTCGGAAGAACGAAGGAAGTGAAGAGCCAGAAAAGAGTGACTAAAAGCAACATGTCCATTGCTTCACAAAACTATGTCGGTGACCCAAACAAAGCGCCGCTTAACCTTCACAGATTAAGCGGCGCTTTGTGTACTCGAAGCGGGACTTGAACCCGCACGACCATCACTGGCCAAAAGATTTTAAGTCTTTCGTGTCTACCGATTCCACCA
>JAHAWW010000318.1 GCA_018383375.1 Prevotellamassilia sp.
AGTGTGCAGATGCTCACGCGGTTCCAGTCGGGCTCAGAGAACATATTGCCTACACCCTGACCTTCGGCGCTGATGCGGTTGGCAGCAATCTTGTATTTGTTGACGAGGATGTCGCGAACAGCTACGGCACGAGCATTGGCGATTTTGGCGTTAATCTCGGCGCTACCCTCGGGAGAGGCGTAACCCTTGATGATAACCTTGGCGTCTTTGTGGTTCTTGAGGTAAGTGGCAATGCGCTCAACGTTGGGGAGCTGAGAAGCGTCAACCACAGACTTGCCCTGACGGAAAGTTACGACAGACTCCATAGTCTGCTTGGTGTCAACCACGCGCTCTACGACGGGTTTCTGGTTGCGGCAGTCGTTGAGAGCCTGCTGGAGGTCGCGGATGGCTTGATCTTTGGCCTTGAGGTCAGCGTCTTTAGCGTTGAGGTTGTTGCGGAGGTCGTTAATCTTGGCGTTGAGAGCGTCAATCTGGGCAGCATCGTAAGCCTTAACGGTGGTGAAGTGGTTTTTGCCGTTAGAAGACTTGAAGTGGTAGGTGATGCCGGCAGTGAGTTCGAGCACAGCGTTGTTGGCGTTGAACTTCACTTGGTCGTTCATCTTGCGACCACCTTCCATATCCCATACTACAGCGGGGCGGATGCCGATGGTCCAAGCCTTGGCAGAGCCGAGGTTGAAGTTGAAATTAAGACCGGCCTTGGTGGCAAAAGAAGTAGCGTCCTCAGCAGCAATTGCATATTCAGCACCACAACCAAAGAAGTGGTTCATACCGGCACCGGCAAGTGCTTCGATTTCGAAGAGACGGGGAGTGCCTTTGTAGCCGCAGAAGAGGTTTGAGAGGTTGGCCTTACCAATGAGCATGGCGGTCACGTTGTCAGCGACAGTGTGGCTACCGGTGGTGTTGAAGCCGGTACCGGCCTGTACGCCAACGCCGATAACGGGAGTGAGTTGCTTAGAGAGTTCGAGACCGGCAACGGCACGAGAACGATCGAGACCGAAGTCTTGAAGAGGAGTTACGGCACCGCCATAAACACCGAGTGACCAATTGTCGAAAAATTTGTGGCTTTCAACGGCACGCTGAGCGGTCACACCAAGCGTAGCGGCAGCAGCCAAAACAAGAGTAAAAATCTTTTTCATAACGATGTAATTGATTTGATAATGATGATTTGCACCAGCTCAATAAACGCCCAAAGAAGACGCTCTCGCTTTTGCGCTGCAAAGATACAAGGAAACTGAAGGACCAAAACGGTTTTTGTAAAAGGTTTAACAAATTATCCATATTTACCGCTATTTTGCCATGTAAAGACGTCAAAAGCAGTAGTTGTGAACGGGTGTCATGGCGTTTGCGACAAACAGCTGAGAAAAACGGAAGCTTCGCCGTATGTCTGAAGGTGCTGCAGTTTATCGCTTGTCATGGTTTATCTTGGCTGTATCGTTCAACAAAAGGCGGCAATGGCTTGGGCAAACGGGCATAATGACTTAAATTTGTATCGAACTTGAAACGGCAAGACAATTATTCAATCAACATCATAACACCCATGGACAATCAGAACAAAGACAATCAGCTCCAAATTGAGCTTTCGCCCGAGGTGGCAGAAGGCACCTATGCCAACCTGGCCATCATCACCCACTCAAGCGCCGAGTTTGTGGTGGACTTCATTCGTATGTTGCCGGGTCTGCCCAAGGCTAATGTGAAGAGCCGCGTGGTTTTGGCACCTGAACACGCCAAACGCTTGCTCTTTGCCCTGCAAGACAACATCGTGAAATATGAAAAGGCTTTCGGCACCATCAACCTGCCGGGTGTGCCTGCTGCCAACAACGACGACCGCACTGCCACACCTTTCGGCATTGCCGAAGGCAAAGCCTAATCAGCAAGTTTTACCCAAACAAAACCTTGAGGAATGTCTCTCTTGCAAGACATTCCTCTTTTTTATGCCGTGAGATGTGGGCACAGACTGAAGAAAAGAAGAGAAGCCTTCTTTGCCGTCGAAAGCAAAGAAGGCTTCTGTGATGTATCACGAGTCAGAGCGAAACTGACTGTGTGGAGGCGGGATGATTATTTCACCACTTTCTTGCCATTGAGGATGAAGACACCCTGACGGGGAGCCTGCTGCAGACGGCGACCGGAAAGGTCGTAAATCTCACGTCCGTTTTGCTCCATCTGTACGCCGCCGACTGAGGTGGCTACATTGACCTTGAGAATAGCGTCGACAATAGAACCGCCGTTGGCCAAGAAACCATTGGAACCTGTACATGTGCCATCGGCTGCCACTTGACCGCCGGGGTCGATGCTGTTCCAGTCGAGCTTGTAGCGGATGCGGTATTCACCAGCTGCCTCAGGAGCCGTGAAAGGAGGCAATACGCGTGTGTTGCGAGCTTGGCCTGATAAAGAGGTGCCTGCAGAGTTTACACCGGCTTCGTCAGAGGCGAAAACACCATTATAAAAGCTGAAGCTCATCACGTCGGTACCGCTCTGGTCGGTGCTACCTTCGTTGAACGAAAACTGCTGGTCGTTGTCCAAGTCAATATATACATAGGCATTCATCCAGGTGCCATTCATGTTGAGCGTAGCGGTGAGGGTGTCGCCGGTTTCGCAGACCAATTTGGCTGAGTCCACCTCGGTGAGGTCAATATAGGGCTGGGCAAAACCGATGTTGATGGTCTGGGTCTCGCCGCCCTGGGGGGTCAGACTGAAGTTGGTGATGTAGCGGTCGTCTCGGGTGGCCGTCTGTGACTTATCGAAATTGAGGGCATAAGGACCTACATATTTCGGTGTAACTGTAACGACAATGGTCTGAACAATGCCGGAACCATCGATTGCATGAGCGGTGATGGTGGTGGTTCCCTCGGCGAGGGCCTTAACCAGACCACCGCTGACAGTGGCTACCTCAGGATTGGAAGACGTCCACTCAAGAGCGGGGAAGTTGGCCGTTGCAGGGGTCACAATAGCTTTCACCACGAGGGTTTTGCCCACTTCGACAGAATTGTCGACACTATCGGTGGAGAGGGCAATGCCGGAAACTGTAGTGAGGGTTTCCTCGCTATTGAGGCCATCGAAAGCGAAGACGGTGCTACCCGGCAGAGACACGGTGAGTTCCTGGTCGATAGAGATAGGCTCACCTTCGGTCAAGCCAGTCAAAGCATCTTGAACGCCAAACGACTTGCGGAGAATGATGCTACCCGAAACATTGGCAGGAATGTTGAGGGCTTCACGGAGCGTGAACGTATAGTCCTGTGCATCGTTGGCACCATTGCGGAGAGCGAGCGTAGCTTTCTTGCCATTCCAAGCTGCCCAGCCATAGACTTCGGCTGCAGAACCGGTCCAAGGATTGCCACCCACCCAGTGAGCATCGGGCAAAACGTCGGCATTGCGCTTCTGCCAGCTGATGCACTCGGCGAGGTCGGCCCAAAGCTGACCATTGTTGATGCTGTTCATCAAAGCATAGTCGTTGTAAAGTTCAACCATACCCGAACCGCAAAGGAAGGCACAACGCAATTCGCGAAGACAGGCCTCGTAGGTCTTGTTGGAGCTTACAGAACCGAAGTTGGAGAGGATAAATCCGTGGGTCATCAACGTGTTGATGGGACAGATGGGAGAGTTGGTCACATAGTTCTGATAAACCAGGCGGTCGCGATAGGTAATCCAATTTTCGCGGTCGATGCTGTTGTTGCCAATCGTGCCGTAGTCGTTTTCTTGACGCCAGGTGGCATCGGTGTAGTGATACCAGAACGGACTGGCCCATGTACCAACGGTGGTGTTGAAGAAGATATCGCGCTTGAGGTTCTCGCGAACGTAACGTTCGAGGCGGATGATGCCTTCGGCGTTTTCGTTTCCGGTGTCACCGGCGTCGGGACCGACAGCGCTAAACTGGGCGGAGATACCGTCGAACTTGAAGAAGCGGAAGTCACCGTTATTCTGGGTCAAATTCTTGGCGGCGTCGAGGAAAGTCTGATAGTAAGCAGGGTTGGAGAGTTGCATTCCTCCACGATTTTCAGCGTTCCAATAGGCACGGCGATAGTTACCACTGGTGCCATAACCACCCACCGGACCGAGCCAAGCGCCGACACCTGCGCCCATCTCGGCAGCAAGAGCAGCCATATCTCTCATTTCGTTGGGGAAACCGGCGTGGAAGGTCCACAAACCATAGTTGTCCCAACCATCATCAATGACGAAGCTGTTGGGGCCGACACCATAACGATCGTAGAAGTTCGTCTTCCAGTTGTTAATCACGTCAAGCACTTGGTCGGCATTCATGTTCTGGGTAGGATCGGCAGCGTTGTTGCGGTTGATGTTCAACTCATACCAAGAGATATATGCGGGATTGGGACGCCAAGGTACGGCACGCTCACGCTCTGAGTAAGCCAAGAATGAGCGACGCTTTTGGGTCTTGTGGATATTGGCGTTGGCCTGTTCACCGTCTTGAGCAATCAGACCGACCACGGCAGAAATCTTCCAAGTTTCTCTGGCGTTGAGTGTAGTGTTGCGGCTCCAGCGGCCCTGAATACCGACCACATCGGTGTTGATAACGACACCGGCCTTGGGGTTATACACATTCACACTCATCTTGCTGGTGGCATCGATGGTTTCTGAGGCATTTTCAGCAATAACGCGCAAAGTGTAAGTTCCATCAGCGGGGACTACAAACGTGAACGTGTTGTTGCTGTGTTGATTGCCGGAATAACCGCTATGGTAATCGCTGGCAGCTGTTGAGCCAGAAGCGTCAAGCAGGTCGGCACCACCAAAGTTCAGACGGTGATTACCACCGGTGTATTCTACGGTAATCTCCACCTTTTGGTTGGCCTCGAGCGTCACGTCGCTCTTGGTGATTGCATAGATATTGGGATAGGCTTTACCTATGGCCTCAGTGACACGGTTGGGCACGTCGGCTTCGGCCACCTGAGTCCAGTCTGCTGCGGCAAAAGAAGTCTCGTCCAAAGTCTCAGCAAGTTCATATTTGTCTTCCTCACCGGTGGCATCACCTACCGTGTTGTAGCCGACAGGATTTTCCAAACCGGCAAAGATTTTGTCGCTCATCAAGACAGCGCCACGCGTATTGCCCACAACGGCAGGAGTTGAACCGGCTGCACGAGTGTCGACATTGTAAATCATAGGAATGACGTTGAACATATCAACGCTGTCTACGCCGGTGAGTTCCATCTCTGTGCGGAGATAGTGGCTACCATCACGCAATACGGCACGCCAAAGCACCTTGATGGCCTTCTCATTGTAGGTGTAACCATAGTCGGCCTCAAGAGCCTTGCCGTCGAAATGCTCAGCACCACCTACAGAATCGGCAGAGCCAACCAAAGATACGACACGAAGATTTGACATAGTCATTGCCGAAGCAGGCACATTGTCGCCATTGCCAAATGCAATAGTAAACGGTTCGGTACCTGCCTCAAGGTTCATAGCCTTAGAACCGGCGAAATACAAGGCATCGCCTACCTTCATAAAACTGGCGGCGAGCACGTTGTTGCTCAAGGTATAGACATTGTCTGAGACCTCGATTGCTGCAGCACCAACGGCAGTCTGTTGTGCGGGATAGATCACAGCCTGGTCATACACAGCCTTGTCTGCCTGAGCAGGGATGTTGGCCACATTGACGGTCACGGTGTGAGCCACATCATTGATAGAAATCGTGGCAAATTGGTCTTGACCTACCACAAGCGTGATTTGATCGCGGCTCAGTGAGCCCTCCTGGGTGTAGGTGTCGCCATTAGAATAAATGGTGCCACCAATTGAAATCGTGACGCCATCGGGCAATACCATGGTGTAGGTGTGGACGGCAATTTCTGTGAACGTCCAGCGGCTACCGGCATCCTTGCTGCCACCATCTTCCCAAAGACCTAACGTGGTGTCGGTTCCGTCTACAGGATTGCTGCCGATGCCCTGGTACCAGTTCAGATACTTGGCAGCAACTTCTGTGGAATTATAAGGCGCTATCTGATAATAGTCACCCGAATAATTCTCCACCTTGAAATAGGCACCATCGGTCTTGTCATCGGTCATTGCGATGAAATTGCGGTGATTGGAATAGCTGGCAGCCTTGGTGTAACTCAGCCATTTATTGGCCTTGTAACTGTAGATGTAGTAGGTGTCTTCCATGCCATCTACGGCATAAAAAGCAAACTGTCCGTAATTCTCAGGAGTCTGCGTGGGAGCGGTCAGACTATTGGCATAGTAACCATTCCCTTGAAACATGGTATAGACGTGCTCCGGCCGGCCATTTCCGGGCTCGGTCGTCGACGCCACTACCACATCGGCCTTTGCCCCCAGCGCACACGCTAAGAAGCAAAGCAATAAGGAGTAAAGCTTCTTCATTGAGAAAGAGTAGTAGAAAAGGTTAATATTAAGGTTATTAAGTATCAAAGTTAAATCACAGGTAAAGGCGATTTTTCTCAAGTGCAAAGGAAAAAAAAAAAAAGAGACCGCAAAATTATTCATTCTCTTATTCGTGAAGAATGGGATAAAGAGAGCAAAATCTGGGATAAGCAGCGTATTTCGTTCTGCAAATACAGATTGCCTACATAGATGCTAACCAATAGCCCAGTGCCACAAGGCAGAGTCCGATAATTATACTAAGCCCGACATAAAGCGCAAACATAAGGACTGCATCCGAACGCAACAACGTCAAAGCCTCATTAGAGAAGGTCGAGAAAGTGGTAAACCCACCACAAAAGCCCGTGACCAACAAACTCTGTAGCTCTTTTGAAAG
>JAHAWW010000325.1 GCA_018383375.1 Prevotellamassilia sp.
AATCTGGGCATCCGCATCAAATTGGCCACCTCAGGCTCTGGCAAATGGCAAGAAAGCGGTGGCGACGCCTCAAAATTCGGTCTCAACTCGGCCGAACTGCTTGAAGCCCTCCGACTGCTCGACGAGATGGGAATGCACGACTGTCTGAAACTCATCCACTTCCACATAGGCTCGCAAATCACGAAAATTCGCCGCATCTCGACAGCCTTGAGAGAGGCCGCACAATTTTATGTGCAACTCCACGCCTTGGGCTTCAACATTGAGTTTGTAGACTGCGGCGGCGGACTGGGCGTGGACTATGACGGTACACGCTCGAGCAACTCTGAAAGCTCGGTGAACTACAGCATCCAAGAATATGTGAACGACTGCGTCTATACCTTCGTGGACGCCGCCAACAAAAACAACATACCCCACCCCAACATCATCACCGAAGGCGGACGCTCACTGACGGCCCACCACTCGGTGCTCATCCTCGACGTGCTTGAAAACGTGTCGATGCCGCATATGAGCGAAGATTTCCATCCCGACGAAAACGACCACCAGTTGGTGCACGACCTGACGGAAATATGGGACAAACTCTCGTCGCGCTCAATGCTCGAAGACTGGCACGACGCCGAAGACATCCGCGACGAAGCGCTCGACCTCTTCCGCCACGGCATCATCGACCTGCGCACACGCGCACAAATCGAAAGCCTGTATTGGAGCATCTCAAGCGAAATTGCCGAACTGGTGCATCATCAGAAGCATGTGCCGGACGAGTTGCGCAAACTCGACAAAATGATGGCCGACAAATATTTCTGCAACTTCTCGCTCTTCCAGTCTATGCCCGACGCCTGGGCGCTCGACCAGCTATTCCCCATCATGCCCATAGAGCGACTGGCAGAGAAACCTACACGCTCAGCCACCCTACAAGACATCACATGCGACTCTGACGGCAAGATTTCAACCTATGTCAACTACAACCAACAGACCAGCTATCTGCCGCTTCATCCCGTCAAACCGGGCGACCATTATTATATAGGTGTGTTCCTCGTGGGCGCTTATCAAGAGATTTTGGGCAATATGCACAACCTCTTCGGCGACACCAACGCCGTGCATATCACTGTGGACGAAGACGGCTACAGCATCGACAAGACTATTGACGGCGAAACCGTGGCCGACGTGCTGGAATATGTGCAATATGACCCCAAACGACTGGTGCGACGCTTGGAGAGCTGGGTGAGCAAGGCCGTCAAAGAGGGCCGCATCACCAACGAAGAGGGCAAGGAGTTTATCTCCAACTACCGCTCGGGACTTTATGGTTACACTTATTTGGAATAAACGATGAAACGG
>JAHAWW010000051.1 GCA_018383375.1 Prevotellamassilia sp.
ATAGATGTGTGGTCGTAGGCGGAGTGTCTCCGTCGTTGGTTTGCAAAGTTAGTGCAAATGAGAGCAGAGCCAAAAGGAAAGACGTAGTTTTTCCTTTTGGCTCTGCCGAATGCCGCCTAACTTGCGCCGTCAGGCGAAAGTTAGTGCAAGGCGAGTGCAAAGACAAATAAAACTTGTTTTAATTTGGCCTTTTGGCTGCCCACACAAAAAGACAAACCGCCCGAGGTTTTATGACTGCTGCCGCCGCGACATCAGCCAAAACACCACCGGGACGCCCAGCAGGGGGGTGACCGTGCCGACGGGAAGTGCGGTGCCGGCTGGCAGTCGGGCTATGACAGACGCCAGCAGCGTGAGATTGCCACCCCACAAGATGGTGAGGGGAATGAGTCGACGGTGGTCGGCCGAGCGATGAAACAGACGGGCCACATGGGGCGAGGCCAGACCGATGAAACCAATGGGCCCGCAAAAGGCTGTGGTCACACCGCAGAGCAGGCCCGACACGAGCAAAAGCAGTGTGCGCACTCGACGGACGGGAATGCCGAGGTTGCGAGCATAGTCTTCGCCCAACAAAAAACCGTTGAGCGGATGGGCACAAAGCATAATGACCAACAGGCAGGGCAAGGCGATGAGGGTAAATATCAAAAGGCTCCGGCCGGAGGTGCCAACAAACGAGCCCATACCCCAAAATACATAGGTTTGCAGGCCCTCAGCAGTGGAAAAATAACCTAAAATGGAGACTATCGACGAGACGGAAAAACTCACCATGACGCCGGCTATGAGCAAACGCAGATTGTCGCGAAAGCGCAGCGAAAGGGCCACAAGCAAAGCCGTGACGGCTATGGCACCAATGGCGGCGGCCACGACCGTGAGCATGTGGCCGGCCAAAGAGAGGCTGCCAATGGTGACACTGCTGCCAAGAAGCAGCACGGCCAGGGCGGCTCCAAGTCCCGCTCCGGCATTGACACCAAGCAGGGAGGGGTCGGCCAAGGGATTGCCCATAAGCGTCTGCATCACCAGTCCGGCGGCGGCCAGACTGAAACCTGCCAACAAGGCGGTGCAGAGCGACGGCAGGCGAAGGTGGTGGACGATGAAATAGGCGGTGGTCTCTTCGCCATGGCCTGTCAAGGCATCCCACACGTCGCCAAACGCGAGGTCCTCGCTGCCGGTGAACACCACAATGGCCGACAAGACAACGAGCAAGATGAGGGGAAAGCCGAGGAGCGTTTTTTTCATAAATTCAATTAGCGAAGAGGTGCATAATAGCGCAAATGGTGGTGAGGTAACACTTCGGGATGGAAAATCTTCACCATGTCGCGCAGCAACAGGTCGGGGCGGAAGGGGGTCTCTTCGTAGTAGGGGACAGTGAGCGTGTTGCACACGAAAACCCGACGTTCACGCCAGGGGCGCAGACTGCGGTAGGCGGCTTGTTCGCCTGCCAAGGTCTCATAACTGAGTGTGTGATTGGCACCATATTTGATGAGCCAAATGTCGGCTTTATGACCTTTGGCTACGACCGTTTCCAACGGTAGACTGACCGAACCGGCTCCTTTTCTGTCTTTGAATACATAGTCGGCACCGGCATCGGCATAGAGCTTGGCCAGAAAACTGTCGCTTCCCGGCATGAGCCACGTGCTGCCCTGTGCGCGGTCGCTGATGTAGCGCGGTCGTTTGGAGGCCTGGGCGGCTGCTGTCGAGAGACTGTCATAGGCGGTGGTGACGACCGAAAACAAAGAGTCGGCACGCACGCTCTGGCCGGTGAGCAAACCGAAAAATTTCATCCATTCTGCCCGCCCCAGGGCGCTATGCTCCATATAGTCGGCACAGGCTATGACCGGCACGCCCAGCTGGGTAAGCGGCTGTAGACTGACACCCTCGATGGGCGAAGTGATGATGGCCTCAGGGCGATTGGCGGCCAGTCGTTCGGCATTGGGGGCGTATGAGGCACCCATATCTTGGGCCGCGCCAGAACGCAAAAGCGATTGGAGCCGCGTGTCGATGATATAGTCTGTGTCGCACAGGCCGACTATCGAGCGGTCGGCGCCAAGGTCGCAAAGCAGGGCCGCATGGACGCTCTGGCAGGCCACAACGCGTTGCAGCGGTGTGCGCAATATGATGCCTTCCGGCAGATTGGAGGGGAGTGGAGCCTCGCGCGGCACCAATAGATAGACTTGCTTTTGACTGCCTTGTGAAAAACCGTCTGAAAGGGTGGCTTGTATGTAGCCTTCTTTTTCTTCCAAACTCAAAAGGTCGGCATAGGCCACACCCACTCGCTCAGAGAGAGACTCCGGCGAGGCACAACTGCACAGCCAAACACAGCATAGTGCGCAGACAAGGTGCAGCAAAAGACGATAAAAACGGAAGAGACAAAAAGGCATAATCGCAGTATGAGCCAATGAGCGGTAACGGGTCAGACGGTGATTTCGCCGGCAATGCTGGTGTTCATCAAGCGGATGATTTCTTCGTAGGGCATGTTGTGGCCCAACAGAAACATCAGTTTGGTGACCATGCTCTCGGGCGTGCTGTCGTATCCGTTGACTACGCCGGCTTGAAGCAGTTGCAAACCGGTGCCATAGCGACGCATCTCAACGGCGCCCTGCGAGCACTGGGTGATGTTGACCAAAATAACCCCCTTGGCGCGTAAGGCTTTCAGACGCTCGATGAGCCACGGCTTTTGCGGCGCATTGCCTGAGCCATAGGTCTTGAGGATGAGTGCGCGCAAGTCTGCGATATGAAACAAAGCCTCGATATACTCACGGCGAATGCCAGGGAAAAGTGTGAGTATAATCACGCGGTTGTCCATAAGGAAGTGGGGACGAAACGGCTTGTTGCTGTCAGGGCGGCGGATGAGATGCGACTCATACTTGATGTGGATGCCGGCACGGGCCAGCGGAGGCAAATTATAGGAGCGAAAGGCATTGAAGCCTTCGGCATTGATTTTGGTGGTGCGGTTGCCTCGCATCAGGCGGTTTTCAAAAAAGATGCAGACCTCTGGCACCATTGGCAGACCATATTCGTCGCGCGCAGCCGCAATCTCAATGCTCGTCAGCAGGTTTTCTTTGCCGTCGGTGCGCAACTGGCCAATGGGCAACTGCGAACCGGTGATGATGACGGCTTTGCCCAAGTTTTCAAGCATAAAACTCAGCGCCGAAGCCGTATAGGCCATCGTGTCTGTGCCGTGCAAAACCACAAACCCATCGTAGTCGGCATAATGGTCGCTAATGATGCGTGTCAGTTTAATCCAATACTTCGGCTCCATATCGCTTGAGTCGATGGGCGGGTCGAAGGTGATGGCGTCAATGTCGTAGTTGAAGCGGTTCAACTCCGGCACAAGACGACGAAAGTGGGCCAAGTCGAAGTTCTCCAAAGCACCAGTCTCCGGATTTTCAATCATACCAATCGTGCCGCCGGTATAGATGACCAATATCGATGGGGTGGTAGGTTGTTTCATACGTGTTTCGGGCATTTTCTTGCCTGCAAAATTACGAATAAATGATGGGAGCAAGTCGGTGCCGCTCAAATAAATGAACTTTGGCGCCGACCGAAAGCCCGTACGACCGGCCGTCAGACTATGGAGAGATGTTTAGCCCACTACTGCCGGCAGGGTGGCGGTGGACGGTCGTGTAAGGTGACGTGAGTCAACTAGACACTCTTAAATGTTTGTAGCTCACCTGCTTGTGCGCGAATGTGTGGGGCTGCAGGATTGCTCGGCCTCAATAATTCACTACGCGACTACGCGCGCACACGAACGCGTGCGCGTACATATTATATATATAACAATCGATGGCTTGTAGAGGTATTTGACAACTGATATATGTAATCAACGGCTTATGCCTGTGAGGCGATACGCGCCCTAAGTCATAACGACTCGGCGTGGCATTTCTCGCCCTAAAATCAGTTTCAGGCCCTCATCGTCACAAGCACCGCGCACTTTTCTTCAAAAAAGAGCAAAAAAATCTCTTCGCGATAACTCCTTTGTTTTACAGCAGCTTACGCTCATTTTAGGATAAGTTCTTCTCAAATTGCTTAAAAATTTTTGGTTGAAAGTTTTGGAGGTAATGTAGGAAGTGCGTATCTTTGCACTCGCTAAACAGGAAACGCGGTATTACCGCAGTCTTGTTGAAGCGAAGCGTTATTTGAAAAAGACTGTTACAAAGGAAACATCAGCAGATAGACGGGTGTGACAGAATGCATGTCACACGATGCGTAGTCTGAGAAGCACATGACAATCCATGTCAAGTCCGAGTCAAACGGAAAAACAATTTATTATA
>JAHAWW010000052.1 GCA_018383375.1 Prevotellamassilia sp.
AATTGGCATAGACGTCGGCACCGAAGCAGGTGAAGTGTTTGTGCTCGATGACACGCGTGTAAGGCACTTCGGCCGAGGTGTAGTTGACCACGGCATTGCCTTGATAGTTTGGTGTGTGCTCCACTCGGGTGCGGAAGGTCACGGTGCGCCAGTCGAGGCGGCCGAGGTCGTAATCGAAATAGCGGTCGAGCGGCCCGGTATAGACCAGGCGGCGTGCGGTGGCGCGCCAGTCGCGGTGGGGGCTGTCGAAGAAGTCGGTGTTGAGCCGTAAGTCTGAGCCTTCGAGCAAGCGGTCGATGAGGGTATTGTAGCCCTCGATGGGTATGCCCTGGTAGAGGTCGTTGAAATAGTTATTGTCGTAGACCAGGCGCACGGGCAGCCGGCGAATGATGAAGGCCGGCAGGCCGGTGCAGGGTCGTCCCCATTGTTTCTCTGTGTATTCCTTAATTAAGATTTCATAGATGTCGCGCCCGACGAGCGTGAGGGCTTGCTCTTCGAGATTGGCAGGCTGGCGGCCATCGAGCCTCGCCACGGCTTCGGCTTTTTGTCGCTCAATCTCGGCCGCGGCCTCAGCCGGCGTGGTCACGCCCCAAAGCTGGTGGAACGTGTTCATATTGAAAGGCAGGTTGAAGAGCCTTCCATGATAATTGGCCACGGGGGCATTGGTGAAGCGGTTGAAGGGCGTGAGCCCGCAGACAAAGTCCCACACGGCGCGGTCTGACGTGTGGAAGATATGGGCGCCATAGGTGTGAACGGCAATGCCTTCGATGGTGTCTTGATAGACATTGCCGCCGGCATGGGGACGCTTGTCAATGACAAGGCAACGCAGTCCTTGCCGCGTGGCCAAATGGGCAAAAGTGGCTCCAAAGAGTCCGGAACCCACTATGAGGTAGTCGTATGGGAGCATAAGGCGTTGAGGAATGATTGAATGAAGGCCAACCGGCCGAGAGGTCTTCATCAAGCCGGCAAAAGTCGGCTGCGGAGGCGCTCAAGCAGTCGGGGCGTGGCGTCGGAAAACTTTCGGGCAAAGAGTTCTGGGGCTTGAATGAGTTCGTCGTAGTCGGTTTCTTGCCACACATAAGGGGCGCCACGTTTCCAGTCAATGCGGCGCATCGAGGCGTCGGTGCCGGGGGCAGGGCGATAGACATCGGCCATATAAGGCGTGGCAGCAAGGAGGCTTTGCAAGAATATTTCGTCGGGCGCCAACGTGTGACGCATTTGTTTGAGCAGGTCATCACGATGGGCCAGCAAGACGGTGCAAAAGTCGTGGGTGATGCTCACCCAATTGCTGCCTTTGCGGAATGCCGTGGCACTGCGGCGGCGGAAACCCGTGAGCTTCTGTAAGAGCAAGGCCAGATTGCGCACGGGGGCGGTGAGGGTATGTACCAGAGTGCCTTTATCTTTGAGATGACGGGTGAAGAGATAATAGCGTGTGACCTTGCGCTTGAGGTCGCGCCGATGGCCTTCGTCTTCCCAAAAAGAGACAAACTCTCGTCCGGCATTATCGTCAAAAAAACGGTGTATCTCGTCTTGCGTCTTGATGGGGAGGTCCACACCCGAGAGCAGGTGATAATAGGCATAAGGTCCGGCGGCGTGAGCTTTTTCAAAGAGTCGCAGCTCGGTCTCCACCTGACTCACATCGCCCCAACACACCGCCACACGCTCCGTCAACACGTGATAGCCGGCACGCTTCATCTGCCGCTCCATAGCGTGGGCATAGAGCGTCTCCGACCGGGCATCGACGTGCAAAAAAATGTCGTTGCGCGCATCGTCGAGCAAATCGAGCAAGGTGTCGAGCACGGACTGCTGATTATGGGCAATAATGAGATAGGCGTGTTTCATTATGAGAGTTTTTAGAGACTAAGAGTCAAATAGGCGAAGAGATGAAGAGTCAAAGATTTGCTTATTCTCTTAGTCTTTTAGTCTCTTTGACTCTTAGACTTTTAGTCTTTAGTCTCTTAAATGGCCGGCAAAACCTGGGCTTTGAAAATGTCGGGCATCACATTGTCTTTAACCACATAACCGTCGGCTTCGAGGCGGTCGAGTGT
>JAHAWW010000334.1 GCA_018383375.1 Prevotellamassilia sp.
GCCACCACCACACCCGACTACCATTTCCCCTCAACATCGTCTATCGTCATCGGTCGTACGGGTATGAAAAATGCCTTCGCCATCGATATGCAAGCCGCTTGCTGCGGTTTCCTCTTCGCGATGGATGCTGCTGCCGGTATGGTGCAGAGCGGACGCTATAAGAAGATTATCGTTTGCGGTGCCGACAAGATGTCGAGCATTGTGGACTATACCGACCGCGCTACCTGCCCCATATTTGGTGACGGTGCCGCTGCCGTGATGGTGGAGCCTTCGACCGAAGAGGGTATGGGCTGGCAGGACTCTTTCCTGCGTACCGACGGTCTGGGTCTGCCCTTCCTTTGTCTCAAAGCCGGCGGCTCAGTGTGCAGCCCCTCCTATTTCTCCATAGACCACCGCATGCACCACCTGCATCAGGAAGGCCGCACCGTGTTTAAGTTCGCTGTCACAAATATGAGCGACGCTTGTGCCACCGTGGCTGAGCGCAATGGCTTGAACAAAGACAATATTGCCTGGGTTATTCCTCATCAGGCCAACGTGCGCATCATTGAAGCTGTGGCCAATCGTCTCGAACTGCCCATGGACAAGATGATGGTCAACATTCAGCGTTATGGTAACACTTCGGCCGGTACGCTCCCCTTGGCCATCTGGGATTATGAAAAACAGCTCAAGAAAGGCGACAACCTCATCCTCGGTGCCTTCGGTGCCGGTTTCACTTGGGGCGCAGCCTATCTGAAGTGGGCCTACGACGGCGCAAAATAAACCAGACCAAGCAGAGCTGCAAGATAAAAGAACGGGGCGAGGCAGTGGCTTTGGAAGCTGTTGCAACGCCCCGTTTCGCAGTTAACGAGCGGGTTCCGTGGACAAGGTGAAGAGCCGGACTATAGGTTCTGTGTCATTGATCCGCCTGCATTTTATAAAAGGCAACACGCCACCCCTCCGTACATCAATCATAGACAATACTTATGCACAAAGCCGGCTTTGTCAACATCGTGGGCAACCCGAATGTGGGAAAATCGTCGCTGATGAACTTGTTTGTCGGCGAACGCATTTCGATTGCCACATTCAAGGCACAGACTACACGCCACCGCATTATGGGCATCATCAACTCTGACGACGCCCAAATTGTCTTTTCGGACACTCCGGGCGTGTTGAAACCCAACTATAAACTCCAAGAGTCGATGCTGGCCTTCTCGGAGTCGGCCTTGCGCGATGCCGACGTGTTGCTCTATGTCACTGACGTGGTGGAAACGCCCGACAAACATAGTGACTTCATCCGCAAGGTTGAGGCGCTGAATGTGCCTGTGCTGGTACTCATCAACAAAATTGACCTCACCGACCAGAAGGGGCTGGAGAAACTTGTGCAGACTTGGCACGACATTTTCCCCTCGGCAGAGATATTCCCCGTATCGGCCAAGGCCCGCTTCAACGTGGACAATGTGTTGCGGCGCGTGAGGGAGCTGCTGCCCGAGTCGCCGCCCTATTTCGGCAAAGACCAATGGACCGACCGCCCGGCACGTTTCTTCGTGACGGAGATTATCCGCGAGAAAATCTTGCTCTATTACGACAAGGAAATCCCCTATGCCACCGAAGTGGTGGTGGAGCAGTTCAAGGAGTCGGACAAGGTAATAAAAATCAACGCCGTGATCTATGTGGAGCGCGACAGTCAGAAGGGCATCATCATTGGTCATCAGGGTGTAGCCATCAAAAAAGTGTCAACCGAAGCCCGGCGTACGCTTGAGAAGTTTTTCGGCAAATCCATCTATCTGGAACTGTTCGTGAAGGTGGACAAAGACTGGCGCAACGCCGAAGGTCGCCTCGAGGCATACGGCTATAAGTTGGACTAAACCGACGCAGCCTTTGCCGTAAGACACACCCCAAAACAGAAAATCAGAATTATGTCTAAGTTAGTAGCAATAGTAGGTCGTCCCAATGTGGGCAAGAGCACATTGTTCAATCGTCTGACCGGTACGCGGCAGGCCATTGTGAGCGATGTGGCCGGAACCACGCGCGACCGCCAGTATGGCAAATGCGAGTGGGGCGGCAAGGAGTTTTCCATCGTCGACACCGGCGGATGGGTGGTCAACTCTGACGACATTTTTGAAGAAGAAATACGCAAGCAGGTGATTTTGGCCACTGAAGAGGCTGATGTCATCCTGTTTCTCGTCGACGTGAAAAACGGCGTGACCGACCTCGACAGCGAGGTGGCCCAGATACTCCGCCAAGCTAATATGCCCGTCATTTTGTGTGCCAACAAGACCGACAGCAACGAAGACCGCTATGGCTCGGCCGAGTTTTATTCACTCGGATTGGGTGACCCTTATTGTGTCTCGGCCGCCACGGGAGCAGGCACCGGCGATTTGCTCGACCAGATACTTGAGAAATTCGGTCCCGACCTTGACGACGAGAGCGGCGAAGACCCCATTCCCCGTTTTTCGGTGGTGGGCCGACCCAATGTAGGCAAGAGCAGCATCATCAATGCCTTTATCGGCGAAGACCGCCACATTGTCACCAACATAGCCGGCACCACCCGCGACAGCATTCTGACACGCTACAACAAGTTCGGCTTTGACTTCTTCCTCGTAGACACCGCCGGTATTCGCAAGAAAAACAAGGTGAACGAAGACCTCGAGTTTTATTCGGTGATGCGCTCCATTCGCGCCATCGAATACTCAGATGTCTGCATCCTGCTCATCGACGCCACCCGAGGCATAGAGGGACAAGACATGAACATCGTGCAAATCATCCAGCGCAATGGCAAAGGCCTGGTCGTGGTGGTGAACAAATGGGACCTCGTCGAGGACAAGAGCAAAGAGGCCGTGGCCTTCTTTGAAAACGCCATCCGTGAGCGTATGGCACCCTTCACCAACTTCCCCATCGTGTTTGCCTCGGCCCTTACCAAGCAACGTATCTTCAAGGTGCTTGAAGTGGCCAATGCCGTCTATGACAACCGTTGCCGCAGGGTGAGCACGTCGAAGCTCAACGAAGAGATGTTGCCCCTCATCGAAGCCTATCCGCCTCCTTCCATCAAGGGCAAATACATCAAAATCAAATATTGTGCACAGATACCCGACGTCAAAGTGCCGTCGTTTGTGTTCTATGCCAACCTGCCGCAGTATATCAAGGATCCTTACAAGCGTTTCTTGGAAAACAAAATCCGCGAGCGCTGGAACTTTGAGGGTACTCCTATAAAT